>CABQAB010000001.1 GCA_902461985.1 uncultured Bacteroidales bacterium
AAAAAACATAGTATTTCCATGAAAAAATATTTGGGTCCGACAGTTCTTCCTGTTGCCATACCGCTCAGGTGGCGGAGTGATTCCCGGTTCTCCTGTTTTGCGGCTAAAATATTTTTTCATACCTTTGTAGCGGATTTGTAAACATATAGGAGCACTTTCGGGTGCAGAATAGTTTTTTGCAACGCTTGTGTTGCGCAATACGCCCGTCTGAGAAACCGCTCCGCTTTTGAGATTTTATGAAAAATTTGTTTCTGCCGGCAGCGGTTTCGGTGTTGTTTGCCGTTTCCTGCGCGAAGACGGATTTTATGCCCGGCGACTTCATTCCACAGAATGGGGTAACTGTGGCCTTTTGCACTGACAACGGCTCTGCAAGCAAAAGCCATATCCTTCAGGACGGACTTTCTTCCGAATGGGAAAAAGGAGACCGCCTTGTGCTCTGGGCTGAAAATACCGCCGGGAACTATACACTTGATGCAGTTCCTTTTGAAATGTATGGTTATGCAGGCGGCAAGGCCATTTTTACAGCGACGCTTCCTGAAGCCATGCCTGCGGGCACTTATAATTACATGGCTGCAAGCCCGGCCCCTCTTTCGGTGAACGGCACGGTCGCCACGTTCGAGATTCCGTCAGTCCAGGACGGGAAAGTTTCGGGCGGCGCAGACATTCTGGTGGGAGAGCCGGTTGCGGCAGGTGCTTTGGACCCAGTCCAGAATCTTTCGGACTATACCCGTCTCGGCCTGAGAATGGAGCACCTTCTCCATCATTTCCGTTTCTTCATCCAGCCCGGCCAGAATCCTTTCGGGACGGAGGAAATCGAAAAAATAGTCCTCGAATTTTCCGAGGGTGTGACGGGACAGATTACCACCGACCTCACCGACCCGCTGACAGCACCCGAGTTCATTCCGGCATCGTCAGAAATCACCCTCGACCTCTCGCAGCATCATCTGGCTGAATCCACGGCGGAAGAGGTTTTCTACGCCTGCACATCTCTGCGTCCGGGTGCATTTGCCGAGGATGCAACTATGACTATAAAATCTTATACCGCAACACATTACGGAATATCCGAGCCTGTCAGTCTTGCAGGCAGAACTTTTGAAAGCGGACATTCCACCCCGGTAAGGCTCACGGCTGAGAACATTTATGAATACGGCAGAATCAGATTTGCAGTTACACACAATAATATAGGAGAACCGGCAAATTCGATTACGCTCACCGCGCCCGAAGGATGTGTCTGGAGTGACGGCGGTTCAAACGTGTATGTCTACAATCCGGGCCACAGCATCAATGCGGGTGAAAGTTTTGAACTGCAATTCATGGACATAGCGCAATACAGGGCTTTCAGCGGAAAGACGGTCAATGTCAGCTTCGACACGGAACACGTGACTTATTCCGAAAATATAACGATGCCGGACATGTCGTCTTCCAATCTGACGGAAATCAGTTCGGGCCTGCCGTATCTGCTTGAGGAGGATTTCTCTGATGTGGAAAGTTTCAGTTCCAATGACGAATATAGTAGCAGCAAAATACTTACAGGCGATAAAGCTGCTCATTCTTTCCTCTCCGGATGGACGGGAGGCCGAATCGGAGCCGAACTTGGGAAATGCGTCAGAATGGCCGCACGGAGTGAAGTCGGTCTATTTGCGCAGAACCGTTCCCAGGCCAGACTTGATTCCGCTCCTCTTCTCGCTTTGAAGAAGCCTGCCAATATAGAACTGTCTTTCGACTATGGTGACAACAACAGTTATTCTGCATCAGGAAATCACGGTCAGACCGTGTATGTCGGATATGTGACAAGCGACACGGCATTCAGCAGTGACAAGACAGACGGCACATATGATTATTCGTTCTTCACATTTGAGAAAGACGGTTCATACGACAACACGCCAAGGTCTGCTTCGTATGTTCTGCAAGATGTGCCAGCCGGCTTGGTAAGAATATCGTGGAGGACAGATGTGGAAAAATTTTCTGCGATTGGAGGTTATACAACATCATACCTCTACATAGACAACATAAAAGTCAGGATAAAATCAAACTGAAATACCCAACAAAATGAAAAAGATAACGATTCTTCTACTTTCGGCCGCGACTGTGGCATGCAGCAAAAATGCCACGGTGGAACAGACCGGAAACGTGAATTTCCTTGTAGGGACAAAGGATTTTGTCAGCGAACAGGTAAAGAGCAACGTGTCTGATTTCACCGCCCTGCCTTCGCCGTCAGCCTTTTCCATCGAAATCAAGGATGCGTATGCTGCAAGCGTCTACAATGGCCCGGTTGCCGACTGGGGCGGACAGATTGCAGCCGGAAACTACACCGTAACCGCGACCTGCGGAAATTCTTCCGACGAGGGCTTCGACAAGCCTTGTTTCACAGGCAATGCTTCGTTTACGGTCAAGGGCGGCGAAAGTGTGAACGTGCCGGTTTCCACCGAACTTTCGAACTGCGTCGTCAGAATGCAGACAAGCGAAAATTTCGCGAATTACTACAAAGACTGGACTTTTACGGTAGAGTCCGGCAGCGGAACTCAAATTCTCTTCCCTAAAGGAGAGACACGCGGTGCATTCATAGAGGCCTACAAATTCACTGTCAGCGGACAGATTACCACCCAGACAGGTTCAGTCAGGACTTTCAGCAAGGAATACCAGCCTTTGTCCCCGGCAACCTGCTACACACTGCTTTTCGATACGACGCCTGTCGGAGGGGAAAGCATAACCATAACTTTCAACGATACGGTTGAGACCGTCACTCTTGAAGACATAGAATTGAACAATTAAGCCATGAAAAAGAATATCATCATTGCGGCAATAGCAGCCGCATCTCTTTCAGTGTCATGCCAGACAATAGCGGAAGTCACGGAGGTCACGGACGGAACCCTCAGCTTCTCCACCATCACGGTAGACGAACTCGTGGAAACGAGGGCAGCCGTAAATGCAGGCGGAAACTTCGTGCTTGACGTCATCAACGCCGAGGGCCACGAGGTGCTTTCCACAACCTGGGCGCAGGTGAATGTAAACGGAGGCAAAATCACCCTGCCGGCCGGAAATTATGTACTGAGGGCAAGTTCATCCTCAGACGATGTGCCGTCAGAGGCTTTCGAACAGCCCGTCTACGGTGTCGAGAAGAGTTTCTCCATCGCAGCGGGCGAAAGCACCGAAATCGGGACTCTTGTATGCACGCTCCTGCAGTGCAAGGTCACGGTACGCTACAGCGACGATTTCCTTTCCTCTGTGACAGGTACCGGTTCCGCAAATGTAAAAGTGAATGAAAACACAGACGGGCTTGATTACAAACTCGACTACAACGGCTCCGCTGCATCCTACGACCGCAGCGCAGGCTACTTTGCAGTGAACAACGGGGAAAACACTTCCCTTGAAGTGACATTCAAAGGCAGCATCGACGGCAAGACCCAGAAGATGACCAAAGTGATTACTGGCATACAGCCCCGCCAGTGGCGTGACATCCAGTTCATCCGCAAGGTGAACGAGGAAGGCAACGCTTCATTTGACATCCAGATAAAGGATATGATAAGCGACGAGATTCTGAACAACGTAATCGACGCGGGCGAAGACATAATCGGCGAAGACCCTGACGCTCCTAAAGGGGACGGCGGAATCGATATGGTCTTCGACTATGCTGCCGGCTGTGACGCCCAGTTTACGGATATGTCCTCCTTGCTCGTTCCGACCAAGGAAGAAAGGGCCATGTCCCTGAAATTCCTCCTGACAGTTCCGGACGGAATCAAGAAATTCACCGTGCATATCGAGTCGGAAAACCAGGCTTTCGTGAATGCCGTACAAGCTGCCGAGGCCATTGACCTCGACCTTATCAACCCGTCCGAGGCGAACCAGATTATCTTCGAGGTCGTTCCTTTCCCTCACGGCACAGAACTCCTCAACCAGAAAGAAGTCTCATTCGATATGTCCGGCGCACAGGATGCAATTCTGTCTTATCAGGGGACGCACACTTTCACCATGGTCGTGACGGACGTGAACGGCTGCCGCAAGGAACTCCCTATCGTCATGATTGTCAAATAAGGAGGGCTGGATATGAAAAGAACAGTTTATTTTTCCATATTGATTGCCATTTTAGCGTCATGTACAAAGGATATTGCCGTAAAGACGGACGACGGTGAAGGCTGTATGAGCCTGAACGTGGACATACCGTCAGCGACGAAGGCGGCAATGAATGCGGATGAACTTCTGAATACTGCTTCCGTAAAAATCTACAAGGCCGATTTCAGCGGTCTGGTACGTTCCTACAAATATTCGGAGATGCCTCAGCAACTCTGGCTGCCTGTGGACGAGTACAGGGTGGACGTGCTGGCCGGAGAGGCTGCAAAAGAAAACCCCGCCCCGGCTTCATGGGAACAGAAAAGCTACAAAGGTTCCAGACCTTTCACCATAAACGCAGGTCTGAATACCCCTGTGCAGGTGGAGGCTTCCGTATGCAATGCGGTCACGAGAATCTCTTTCGCGCCTTCCGTCGCGGAAAACTTCGCTGCCGGCTACACTTTTACGGTATCAATAGACGGGGTTGAGAACTCATCCTTGGCGTACGACGAGAGCAAGTCTGGTGCGGAAGGATATTTCAATGTCAACGGCATGGACGAACCTTCATTGCACTGGACTTTCAGCGGCAACCTTTCCAAAGACGGCACAGCGTTCGAGAAAAGCGGAGTCATACCTGCCGTAGAGAGCGGAAAAGCCTATACGCTGAACGTCAATTACACCATCAAGGACGGAGACGTTTCGCTTTCGCTTATGGTGGACTACACTACTGAAGTCATTGACGATGTCGTGGTTTTCGAACCGGTTTCGACCGGAATCTCATCTTCTGCCGCATACGAGATATGGGCAGGCCACGCAACTGTTCACGCCGACGTAGACGAAGCTGAATTCAATGATCCTTCAGCCATAAAGTTCATGTACAGGGCAGAAGGCAGCGAAGAATGGCAGACAGTAGATGCCGAGCGCGAGTCCGAAGGTGCCTATAAGGCTGTCCTCACAGGACTTGACCCTGCCACGACTTACGAATACAAGCTCAACATCGCAGGTGAAGACCTTTCAGATGCGAAGTTCACGACTGCACAGGCGAGGACTCTTCCAAACGGAAGTTTCGATGAAATCAGCAAGGTTTCCGGAGAATCATTCTACAAATGGTGGAATCCCGACAGTGTGATTCCTGAGTGCCGGACGGAGTTCTGGGCTTCAGGAAACGGAGACGAGAAACAAGGGGGTTCCGCCGGTATGGGTTACGTCATCACCGAGCCTTCAGACGACAAGATGGACGGCGACCGTTCCGTACTCTGCATGTCAAAGTGGGCTATAATCAAATTCGCCGCCGGGAACATTTTCACCGGAAGCTGGAACGGCATGGTCGGCACGAAGGGCGGAAAAGTCCTTTTCGGACGTCCGTGGACAGCCCGTCCTACTGCATTGAGGGTGTGGGCCAAATACAGCGCAGGCGTAATCAACCGCGTTGACGGGGTACCAAGCGGAGTGACTGTCAATAAAGGAGTCGACTATGATATGGGAAATATCAAAGTCGCTCTCGGAACATGGGACTACAAGACATACGGAGGAACACGCGAAAGCCCTATTCTCGTCAATACGACAGAACTGTCCACTTTCGTGGATTTCAACACTGACGCTTCAACCATAGCAAACGGAGAGCTGGTTCTTTACGGAGACGGCTACCAGAGCATCAACGGAGGGGAGAAACAGGCTGCCAGTGTCGGCGAATGGAGACAGATTACCATTCCTATCGACTACCGCAATCTCACCACAATGCCTACCCACATCGTTATTTCCTGCGCATCCTCAATATACGGAGACTATTTCACAGGCTGCGATTCGGCAAGACTCTATCTTGACGGTTTCGAACTTCTTTACGAATAGGTTCTTTCACGGAAACAAGTATGAAAAAAATATTGTCAGCCATTGTCATCTGCGTCTTGGCCGTTTTCACGGCCCAGGCGCAGAGGTATGACCGCGGCTATTCCAACACACCCCAGAAGGTCTTTGCCCCGCGCGGCGGATTCATGATAGGTGGTACTGCCAAAGCCACATGGCACAAGGCGGACAATTACAATTTTCTGATCATTGACGGGATTGACGCTGACGGCTATTCCATTTCCCTCAGTCCGACTTTCCTCTATATGCCATGGGACAATATAGGAGTTGGGGCGAGGATAGGATATGACCGCACAAGCCTCAATCTGGATTCGGCGAATCTGTCGGTTTCCGAAATCTCCATGGGACTGGATGACTATTCATATCTCACCCAGAGCATTGAGGCGGCGGCTATTTTCCGTCCCTATATTCCTCTCGGCAACTCCGGCCGCTTTTCACTTTTCGCACAGGTGGAATTGGGGATGAGCGGCGGCAGGATCAGGAACAGCGCATATATAAATCCGGCCATAAAGGGAACTTACACTGAGAAATACAAATTTTTCGTTGGCGTCAATCCGGGCATCACCGCTTTCATAACCAACCACTTCGCCATGGAAGTAAGCGTCGGCGTGCTCGGTTTCGACTACAGATGGTCCAGTCAGGTTCACAATCAGGTGGGCTACGGAAACAGCAGTTTCTCGAACGCGAGTTTTATGTTGAATCTTGCGACAATAGGTGTTTCATTAGCATATTATCTATAGGATGAAAAAGACGACTGCGATTATTCTGTGCCTGATTGTATCGATAACGGCATTTGCTGCCGAACCGGAGGAAAACGGTCCAGCTGCGCTTGCCGTGACATCTGTTGCAGACACGACACTTATAGACATATCCGATGCCGAACCTGTCCACAGAGGCAGGGAAAACAGAAGGCCCGTAAAATTGGGGCTGCGCATAAAAAGGGACACGACCAATTACACCAGACGGAGTCTGCGCACCCATCTCATAATCCCTAAAGGAGAGTGGCAGATAGGACTTACCGCTGCATATATGAATCTTTCGATGGACAACAGCGAGTTCCTGCTGCTGCTCAACGACAGCTACGCCTCGGCATCGCTTATGAGATTCAATCTGCACGGTTCATACGCCTATATGCCGAACCAGGCTGTCGGACTGCGTTTCCAGTACACTCACGGAGGTGCGGCCGTGGATGCCTCCACATTGGATTTATTGGGTAATTTCTCTTTGGACCTGAAAAATGTCAAAGCCAACACCCAGTCATGGGGAGCCGCAGCATACAACCGTTCCTACCTCGGACTGGACAAACGCGGACGTGTGGGACTGTTTTTGGACGTGGCACTCGGATACACGAGGTCGAAAAGCGATTTCGCTTTCGGTGCCCCGTCCCAGAACTACACCACCAACGACAAGATAGGCATTGCCCTGAGTCCCGGTCTGGTTTATTTCCCGATGAACAACATTTCGGTTTTCCTGTCCCTGTCCCTCGCGGATTTGTCCTACAATTATTCGCGGGCCTATTCAGGAGGTCAGCTGACCGGTGCAAAGCATAAATTCGTAGCGCAGGCCAACCTGAATCTCCTGTCGTTGAATTTCGGACTTGCCGTACATTTATAAGTCAGAGCCTATGTCAAAGAGTCTTCTCAAAATATCATTTATAATGCTTGCCGCTGGAGTTTTATGCTCCTGCGTGAAAAATGACATCCCCTATCCCCTCATTGTCCCGCACATCCTGAACATGGAGGTCGAGGGCGGCAAGGTTGAAATAGACCAGTCAAAATACATCGTTGACATAGTCCTGGACGAGACCGTGGATTTGAAGAACGTGAACATCAAATCCTGCGAACTTGACAGGCAGGAGACCAGGATGTCCGAAGAAATAGTCGGAAGACACAATCTTACGGCTCCCATGAAGGTCAAGCTGTCAATATATCAGGATTTCGAATGGACCATACGCGCCACCCGTCCGGTCGAACGCTATTTCACCGTGGAAAAGCAGATTGGAGCGTCTTTCATTGACGAGGTGAACCACAGGGTCGTGGTCGAAGTGAGCAACAAAGTGGACTTGACGGCGGTAAACGTGCGTTCTTGCAAACTCGGCCCTAAACAGGTGAGCACATATTCCCTTGATTTCAGCAAACCTCTGAGTTTCGCCGACTCGGACGGCCTGCCTGTCCCGAGGGAAGTTGAAGTGAAATATTTCGGCGACACTGAGGTCTGGAGACTCTTTGTGGAAAAATCAGACAGGAGCCTTTCCCTGAAGAACATAAATGTGTGGACTAAGGAAGTATATCTTACGGCTGTCGGAATCGAGGGTGAAGACAATGGCTACAGATACAGAATCGTTGGCTCGGGAGATGACTGGACAACGGCTGAAAAATCACAGATTACCAGCAACGGAGGCGAATTCACGGCCCACCTGACAGGGCTCCGACCTGCTACGACTTACGAATTCTATCCGTATTCTGGCGATGAAATGGGTGACGCATCCACTTTCACCACAGATCCTGAAAGGCAGTTCCCGAATCCAAGTTTTGACGTTGTCAGCAAAGTTACTGATGCCGACTATTACAAATGGTTCGACCCTATGTCCGCGTATGAGGACTGCCGCACCAAATGGTGGGCCTGCGGAAACGGAGAGGGCAAGGACGGAGTAGGAGGCACGGCTACTCTCGGAATCATACTGACCTACCCTGACGACGAGGATAAAATGGACGGCGAGCGTTCCGTGCGCTGCGAGTCAAAGAACTTCGCCGGCATTTTAGCCTGCGGAAACTTCTTCACGGGCAGTTTCGCACAGGTCATCGGCACTACGGGCGGCTCCGTGAACTACGGGCGTCCATGGGAAACCCGTCCGCACGCACTTAGGATATGGGCAAAATACAACTGCGGCAAAATTGACCTCATCAAGAACCTCCCTGTCGGGGAAACGGTGAACATAGGGGACAACGACCGCTGCGAAATCGCCGTATCGATAGGCAAGTGGGACTACCGCGAAATGGGCGGAGTGCCTGAATCGCCGGTTTATGTAAATACAACCAAAGGCATCTACTACACCTCTTCCTCAAAGGGAGTGATTGCCTTCGGCCATGTGGTGATGAACCAGTCTACTGACGGATGGCAGCTTTTGGAAATACCTCTGGAGTACAAGAGTCTCACGGAGCGTCCTACGCACATTATCATAACCTGTGCTTCGAGCTACCTCGGAGACTATCTCACAGGCTCGTCGCAGAGCAAGCTCTGGATTGACAAGGCAGAACTGGTCTATTGACCAGTTCTGCCTTGTCAGGTCCTCCCAATCCTCAGTCAGCCATCAGGCTGACAGCTCCTTATAAGGAGCGCAGGGGACCAGATTCCCCTGACCCCTTGGGTCGCTCCGCTCCGGGTCTATTGACCAGTTCTGCCTTGTCAGCTCCTTGTAAGGAGCGTTATCTGACGGGGTCGATTACGACCTGACCGTCACGGACATTCACCTCGACAGTGGTCCCCTTAGTGACCGTACCTTCAAGGATGGCCTTGGCAATGAGGTTTATGAGTTCCCTCTGCATCAGCCTCTTGACAGGTCTTGCGCCATAGGCCGGATCGTAGCCTTCCGTAGTCATATAGGTCTCGAAAGCATCGGAGAACCTTATGCCCACACCGCTCTCGTCCAGTTTCTTCCTCAGCTGGTCCATCTGCAGATGGAGGATTTCCCTTATGTCGTCCCTGCTCAGCTGCTCGAAAGTGATGATTTCGTCAATCCTGTTGAGGAATTCCGGTCTCATCGTGGCTCTCAGCTGCTCCACAGTGGCATTTGAAGTCATAATCAGAATAGTATTCTTGAAGTTCACTGTCCTGCCCTTGTTGTCGGTAAGCCTGCCGTCGTCCAGCACCTGAAGCAGAATGTTGAACACATCAGGATGGGCCTTCTCGATTTCATCCAGCAGAATGACAGAATACGGTTTCCTTCTCACGGCTTCCGTAAGCTGTCCGCCCTCATCATATCCCACATATCCCGGAGGCGCACCTACAAGCCGGCTGACTGAGTGCCTTTCCTGATATTCGGACATGTCGATTCGCGTAATCATGTTCTCGTCATTGAAGAGGAACTCCGCAAGGGTCTTCGCAAGTTCGGTCTTGCCCACTCCAGTCGAACCGAGAAACATGAACGAACCTATAGGCCTTTTCTCGTTCTGCAGTCCGGCACGGGAGCGTCTGACGGCATCCGACACGGCCGCAATGGCCTTGTTCTGCCCCAAGACCCTCTTGTGCAGTTCGCTTTCCATCCTCAGCAGCTTGTCCCTTTCGCTTTCGAGCATCCTGTTCACAGGTATACCCGTCCACCTCGCGACAATCTCGGCGATGTCGGCAGGAGTGACCGCCTCGTTCAGAATAGGGTCCTTGATGGCGTTTTTCTTCGCCGTGTTTTCCTCAACTCTCTTCTGGAGTTCAGCCATTTTGCCGTAACGGATTTCCGCCACTTTGCCGTAATCTCCGGCACGTTCCGCAGCGGCCGCCTTCACTTTCAGCTCCTCGATTTCCGATTTCGCTTTCTGGATTTCGGTAATTATGCCTTTTTCTTCGTCCCATTTCCTCTGGAGCACGTCATGCTTTGCCTGAGCCTCCTTCAGTTCATCCTCGATTTTGTCAAGTTTGAGCGAAACGCCCTCGTGTTTCACCGCCTGCCTTTCTATCTGCAGCTGCTTGATACGGCTGTCGAGTTCGGCAATAGGTTCAGGCACGGAGTTCATCTCCAGACGCAGTTTGGATGCAGCCTCGTCCACAAGGTCGATGGCCTTGTCCGGAAGAAAACGGGAAGTGATGTACCTGTGAGACAGTTCCACGGCTGAAATAAGGGCGTCATCCTCGATTCTCACCTTGTGATGGTTCTCGTATTTCTCTTTCAGACCACGGAGTATGGATATGGACTCTGCCGGACTCGGCTCGTCCACCATCACCATCTGGAAGCGTCGCTCAAGGGCTTTGTCCGTCTCGAAATAC
Source organism: uncultured Bacteroidales bacterium (assembly GCA_902461985.1). Lineage (GTDB taxonomy): Bacteria > Bacteroidota > Bacteroidia > Bacteroidales > UBA932 > Cryptobacteroides. The sequence continues at coordinate 10,888 of CABQAB010000001.1, forward strand.
TTCTGATACTCGTCCAAAGTAGTTGAACCTATAGTGCGCAGCTCACCCCTCGCCAATGCCGGTTTGAGGATATTTGAAGCATCCATGGCCCCGGAACTCCTTCCCGCGCCCACAAGAGTGTGGATTTCATCGATGAAAAGTATGACCTCTCCCTCGCTGTCCACAACTTCCTTGACTATGGCCTTAAGCCTTTCCTCGAATTCACCCTGGTACTTCGCGCCGGCTATCACCGCGCCCAGATCCAGAGAATAGATTATCCTGTTCTTAAGGTTCTCAGGGACGTTCCCGTCCACTATTTTCTGTGCGATACCCTCCGATATCGCCGTCTTGCCCACGCCCGGTTCTCCCACCAGGATAGGGTTGTTCTTGGTCCTCCTGCTCAGAATCTGGAGGACCCGTCGGATTTCGTCATCACGGCCGATAACAGGATCAAGTTTGCCCTGTACCGCTCTCTCATTAAGATTGATGGCGAATTTCTGCAGGTTTTCGTACTTGTTTTCCATAATTTTGAATCTCCTTTTCGTGTATTTCACACATATAAAAATCGTCCGCTCCGGAGAGTGGACGATTCACTGAGATTCAAATTATGTTCCTTTACGGAATCTGTCTGACAAAATGTCAGTACCTTGAAGACCTTTCGGCTGCGCTCAAGATGACAGACCGCCTAATTGAGGCTGTCAGCAGGCTGGGCTTCAACGTCGCCGCTGAAATCAGGGGTAGCAGGGAGTTCAGTCTCGATCTGGTCCGTAATGCTTCCGCTCTGGTTGATGTGAGGAACGAAAGTAGTGATTACGGAAAGAACGAATATGAATGCTACAAGTCCCCATGTGATTTTTTCCAGAAGGTCGGTAGTCTGGCGGACACCGAAAGTCTGGTTGCCTGTCGTGAAATTGCTTGCAAGACCACCTTTGCTGTTCTGGAGAAGAACTACAACGGTAAGCAGAATACTTGCGAGAACTACCAGAATCGTAAGGATTATGAACAAAGCCTTCATAGTTATTGTGTACTTTAAATATTTTTCAGTTTTTCGATAAGGGATGCAAAGTAAGCACTTTTTTCCGGATATGCCAAAATTAGTTGCGAATATATTTTGATTGCCTGCTCATAATAGCCTTGTTCAGCGTAGATTAGTGCCAGAGTCTCGGTGTAGAAGCCCAAGTCCACGGCTTTCCCGCCATTTTCGGCTTCGGATTTATGGGCCCTGACGGCTTCGAGCAGTTTTCCGTCCCCTTCATCTCGGACATTCTCATAATCACTCTGCGAGAAATAGTCCCCGCCTGTGATTCTGACTTCCCTGTGATATGCGGGAAGAATCTCTGCCGGACGTTCCTGAACTTTCCGGAGGCCGCCGGCTTCTCCGCCAGAAACAGATTCACCCGCCGGCAACTGATTCCCCGTCACATCGCCACGGACATTCCCGCCACCACTTGAAGCCGCGGAACGTGCGGCGTTTCTGAGCATCCTGCTGAATCCGCACCTGTCAGGAATATGCAATGCCGATTCCCGGAAAACCCTGCCCCTGCAGGCTTCCTCCCCGTTTTCCACTAACCTCAGACACAGTTCCCTGCGGGCTGCGGCGAACCACGGATATATATTCACGATGCCGGAAAGTTCATCGGCACCAAGTTTTTTCAAGTCAGTTTCCATTTGAGCCGTCTCCGTCTACCAGTTCGCCACAGTGGCATTGAATATGTCTTCGCACAATTTATCGAGGATTCCGTCAGTTCCTGAAATGAGGTCGCTCTCCACTGCATCCAGCATCTGGTCGGCGGAGAAGTCGGCGTAGGCGGAGAAGGATTTCTCGAAATCGTCTTCAGGATATTTCCTGTTCGTGAAATATATTTTCACTGAAACCGTAAGCCTGTTCATCGCAGCCTGTTCGTTCGCCGAAATCGCAGTCGCCTTCACGTCATATCCCGTGATTTCCCCGGCAATCACCAGGTCGCCGTCGGAATCCACCTGCTCCAGTTTCGTAAGCTTGCGGAATTTGTCTTTCATGGCCTCGGTGATGTCGTTGGCCAGAGAAGGATTGACCCTCAATGCCTTGTATTCAAAATATTCTATGGTAACCGATTTCACGTCCGGCTGTATGGAAGTCCCGGTAAACGAATATATGCCGCAGGCGGTGGCACACATAGCCGTAGCGGTGACTGCCGCGGCCAAAAGTATCTTTCTCAAATGAATCATAGATCCAGTGTTTTTATTTTCCTGTATAAAGTCCTCTCCGATATGCCTAATTCGGCTGCGGCTGCCTTCTTGTTTCCGTTGTGGCTTTTCAGTACCTTTATTATAAGTTCGGTACTCATCTTCTTCAAAGAGGTCGAATCCTCATGAGTGTCGGAAATATCCTGCTCCTCCGGTTCCATGTCGCCGCCCTCGATGTCGGCACGTTCCCACTTGACAGGACTTTCGTCTGCCGTCACGGTCCCCTGGTGCGGACTGCCGATGACAGGCACCCCCACGCCTTTTCCGCGCATAATGGTCTCCTTAAGATAGTCCACGTCCTGCCTCAGCTGGTAGATTGCCCGTATGATTGCCTCCCTTTCAGCCGGATTCTCAAAGGTCTCGCCCGCACCGGCCACCGTAGCAGGCAGCAGATTCTCGTCCTGTTTCGGAAGGTACTGCCTGAGCGTCAAGGCATCGACCTCGAATCTGTCCGTCCTTCCGCGCTGTCTGGAAGCCTCTATCGCCGAAACCGTCTCGGCCACGTTCTTCAGCTGGCGGATATTGCCAGGCCAGCGGTATTGGCGCAACATTATTGAAGCGTCTTCCGTAAGCACGACTTTCGGGATTCCGTAGCGGTCGGCGAAATCCGATGCGAATTTCCTGAACAGCAGGTTTATGTCGTTGCCCCTGTCCCTGAGGGCCGGCATCATGATTGTCACCGCATTCAGACGGTAGAAGAGGTCTTCGCGGAATTTGCCTTTCGAGACCGCGTGGATAAGATTGACATTGGTGGCCGCAACCACCCGGACATCGGTTTTCAGCACCTTTGACGAGCCTACACGTATGAATTCGCCGGACTGCAGGACCCTGAGCAGCTTGGCCTGGGTGGGCAGCGGAAGTTCACCTATCTCGTCGAGGAAGAGCGTGCCTCCGTCAGCCTCCTCGAAATATCCCTTACGGGTGTCAATCGCGCCTGTAAACGAACCTTTCTCGTGTCCGAAAAGTTCGGAATCCACGGTACCTTCAGGTATCGCGCCGCAGTTTACGGCAAAATACTTCCCCGTCCTGCGGCGGCTGTTCTGATGTATGATTCTCGGCAGATTCTCCTTTCCCACACCGCTCTCCCCCGAGATGAGGACGGTGATGTCGGTGGGAGCGACTGCCACTGCTATTTCCAATGCCCTGTTCAAAGCGGGGTCGTTGCCCACTATGTCGTATTTGTTCTTGAGCGATTGAAGTTCGTTTGCGTTCATATACTTTCTCCTAAACCGTACAAATTTAAGGAATCTTCAAAGAATAACCTGCATCATCCCTGAAAATCTTTCCGGTCCACACCTTGTACAGGACACCGCAGATACAACCGGGGCGGGAAAAACGCAATTTGAAAGCTGGTTGCGCATTATTTTTGTAGCGGATGCAAATCTGTCCGCCGCTTATTGCCTTTTACTGGTAATTTTGATTATCTTTGCAGGGTAAAGCGTCAGTACGACAATTTATAAACCATATTAAATATCATTAATGATGAAAAAGAGTATCAAATTCCTTTCTGCTGTTCTCGGACTCGCAGTCGTAGCCTGCGGTTCTCCTGAAAAAATGGCGGAACAGGCAGAGAACGTGATTGTCAAATGCAATCCTGAAGTTCTCGAAGTGGTTGCCGGCAACATCGATGCAACCGTGAGCGTTACTTATCCTGAGGATTATTTCCATCCGAAAGCCATCCTTACCGTTACTCCGGTAATCGTATTCGAAGGCGGCGAGCAGGCTATGGAGCCTTATGTTTTCCAGGGCGAGAAAGTCGAGGACAACTATGAGACAGTTCCTGCTGCAGGTGCGACAGTTACGAAGAAGGTTCATTTCACTTATGAGCCGGGCATGGAAAAATGCTATCTTGAACTCCGCGGTGTGGTTAGCTACAAGAAGGACAAGATTGACCTCCCTGTGAAGAAAGTTGCCGACGGTGCAAACACGACATATATGCTTGCATGCAAGAAAGGCAGAGTTGACTACAAGGCTGACAACTACCAGGACGTTATCGCAATGCCTGAGGAAGGCCAGATTCTTTACACAATCAACAGCTCTAACGTAAGAAACTCCGAGCTCAAAGGCCAGTCAGTGAAGGATTTCCTCGCTGCAGTAGAGGCTGCCAAGGCTAACGAGCGCAAGACCATCAAGAGCACAGACATCGTTGCATACGCTTCACCTGACGGTCCTGAGAAAGAGAACAACAAACTTTCAGACAACCGTTCGGCTTCAGCCGAGAAGGCATTCAACAAGGTTACCAAGAAAGCCCCTATCGACGCTCCGGTAAACGTGAAGTCAGTAGGTGAGGACTGGGAAGGTTTCCAGGAACTCGTTGCCAACTCAAACCTTGAGGACAAGGACCTCATCATCCGCGTTCTTTCCATGTACAGCGACCCTGCAGTCCGCGAACAGGAAATCAAGAACATGTCTGCAGTCTACACCACTCTTGCAAAGGATGTCCTCCCTGGTCTCCGCCGCGCAAGAATCATCGCAAACGTAGAGTTCACCAACTACTCAAGCGAGGAACTTCTCCAGCTTCTTGACGAAAACATCGACGTTCTTGACGAAGAGGCTCTTCTCCGCGCCGCTACTCTCGTGAAAGAGGATGCCAAGGCTGCCGTTTACAAGAAAGCCATCGAAAAATACTCAAGCGCACGCGCACAGTACAACCTCGCAGTCGTTTACGCAAAAGCAGGCAAAGACGCCGAGGCAAAGGCTGCCGTTGCAAAATGTGACGCCAACGATGCTGACGTGAAGAACCTCCTCGGAGTTCTTGCTCTCCGCGAGAACAAACTCGATGAGGCTGCCAAGTATTTCGCTGCTTCTGCAACTGAGGCTGCCGTAGAGAACGCCGCTGTCGTAGCAATCCACAAGGGTGACTACAAAGGCGCAGCTGCAAAACTCGCAGGCAAGAAAGGTTTCGTTGCCGCTCTTGCAAACACTCTCACAGGCAACTACGCTGCTGCCAAGGCTGCAATCACTTGCGACTGCCCTGACTTTGCATACCTCAAGGCTGTCATCGCAGCACGCGAAGGTGACGCGAAGGCCGTCAAGGCAAACCTTGAGAACGCCAAGAAGTGCGAGAAACTCGCCAAGAGAGCTGCCAACGACATCGAATTCGTTCAGTTCAACTAAGAGTTTCTTCCGCCTGACATACCCCTGGAAATCCCAGCGATTTCCAGGGGTATTTTATTATACCAACTTACAGGACCGGCAGCAAAGCCGGTCTTTGTCATATCTCCCATAATTCTGGCGTAAAAATCCTTAACTGACCACATATGAAGAAAATCATAACTATGTTTGTAGCAGTATCAGCTGCATCATTTTTATTGAATATTAGTTCTTTGATTTTACTTGTACAAATCTTGCGGACAGTGAATAGAATTGCACTTGTTAAAAGAGAAGGACAAATTCCCGTAAAAACAAAGCGGAATGAAAAAATTGAGCGCATGGCTGTTGACGAAAAGGCAAAAATAATTGTCTGTGAACGCCTGCATATTCTCAATGAATTCATATTATCAAAAATGACTCATAATTTTTCAGGAGATGCTTCAGAAGAATTGCATCAACTGATGATGGATAAGGCTTATTTTATTGAATCTACAAGGATATCATTCTCAATAGAGCATCCAAAATTTATAGAATGTCTAAAGAAAAAAGGATTGTCTGACAGTGAAATCGGTTATTGCTGTTTCTATGCAATGGGATTGAAAGGTAAGGATATTTCTTCTTACATGGGAAACGGACATTATAAAATCAGCAGTGCAATCAGAAAGAAGATAGGTCTGGGCGAGCATGACACCAATCTTGACATATATATCCGTGGATTATTGTCAGAAACGCATATCTGAAGTTTTCCCTGTCTGAAAAATCTTTTCCTTTCATAACACCCTGATAATTACCATGTTAGCAGAGTGGTTTGTTGCTACAGCGATTAGTCCATAAAGATTCTCGTTGATTATCAATAAGTTAACCTTACTAATGGGAAAATTTTATTTTTTGAATAAAACTATGCCCCACATAAATTTGACCCACAAATTTTAAATCAATGTTATGAAAAGGCTTAGTTTACTTTTATTTGCATACTTGGCGGTATCGCTGTCAGGTATGGCGCAGACGGTCATAACATATAGTTATGATGCTGCTGGGAACAGAACTACCAGAACTTCATCAAGCGATGCGGTCGTAGCTGATGAGTCTCAGACTCATGGAGAATCGGATATTCATGATAATAGTCAAGTAACACAAAATTGAATATGAAAAGTCTGAAACTCTTAATTGACAAATCAATATTGATATCAACTATAACTCTTGCCGGCTTGTTCGTATGCAGGAGTTATGCGTATGCCCAGGTTGATACGACAGTTGTGGCGCAGGATGAATCAATAGAGTATCTGCCTTTGCAGGAATTTGACTTCGGAGTGCCGAATCCAAATGCCGACAGGTCCAAGCTAAAACAGCAAATTGATTATCAGAAAACTGTTTCGGTGGAAGAGCTGCATCGACCGGAGATTGAGGCAAAGGTGTTGAATAGCGGATATAAGGCGATGGCATTGTCTGAAGATGGTTCAGAGTATGCCGTCGGCCAGATTCCGTATCAGGAAAGTGTCACCCCATACGGAGGCCGTGTCTATAATGTGCCTATTATGGTCAGCCCAATGTCCAAGTTCCCGCCGCAGATAAGTCTGCAATATAACAGCCAGGCGGGAAACGGACTGGCGGGATATGGCTGGGACATAGGTGGTTTGTCCTCTATCACAATTACCAACAAGAATCTTTATTATCACGGCAAAGTAGCCCCCGCTGATGTTAAAGATACAGATGCAGTCTATGCTTTGGACGGAGTGCCGCTGGTGCAGAATGACGATACATCGTTGGCAGGAGAATACCAACTGGAGACAGCGAAAGGGAACATTATTGTAAAAAAACACAAGTCTGGAAATTTCATAAGTTATTTCACTGCTTTATACCCGGATGGTTCCAAAGTGACTTATGGAAAGGCCTCCAACACTGTAGCAAAAGTTGTGTATCCCATCACTCTTTGGGAAGACAGATTCGGCAATCGGATAGAATACAACTATTATTCTGTAAATTCTGACTACAGGATTTCATCAATAAAATTCAAGCATACAAACAATAGTTCGTATATTGGGGAATTGTCTTTCACATATTCATCAAGAACTGATTTTCATATCAGATATCGGGCAAATCAGGCTACATACCAGAATTGTATCCTAAAAAGCATAAAATCCGTCAGCAACGGTTCTGTTTTGAGTACATACACTCTGACGCATGAACTTAGGGATGGAGTGAATCTCCTTACATCAATTGGATGTACAAATGCGGCAGGAGAGAACTTGCCTCCGCTGACTTTTGAATATGGAAAGTTTTACAAAGATGAAGATTCGTCCAGCAAGGATTTCTCGAAAATAGATGAAATGTATCTTTCGACATATTTTTCATCATTATCGGATGTGAAATTCTACTATGTCAGGGGAAAATACATGCCGGACAGCTACCGTGACGGATTGATGATTTTTCCTGCGTTTCAAAATTATGGTATCATCGCCACACAGACAAAAGGCATTTGGCCATTTAAAAAAGAATATCACAAATTCGGGAGCAAATATGCTGCAAGTCAGGAGGTCCTGATCGCCCCACGGCTGAGTTATATGAGCAATGTGGATAACGGCATTACTGTCGGCGAAGGATTCCAATGTATCGATGCCGTTGATATTGACGGTGACGGTGTCGATGAAATTGTGAAAGTGAACTTCAACGGAATTTCAGAATCATCCGGCACAACCATATTAAAAATAACCATTTATGCTTATAATGCCTCCTCCGGTACTATCCTTCAGGAAAAGACATTCAATGTGCCAGTGAACGGTATCGTGCGTGACGGTGATTTCGTAAGCCCGATGTGCCGACGCTATTATTTCGGTGATTTCAAAGGCGGCGGAAAAGCGCAGCTGCTGACAATTTCCTATAATCAGGATTTGCTGGGTAACGCCATGACTTCCTATGCTTCGCTGATAGATCTGGATTCTAACTGTGAGATATCCGAAACTAATTTTATGTCATTGGGCTTGGATGACTATATGTTCTGCATTGACCTCGATGGAGACGGCAGAACCGAAGTTTGCCACGCGACACCGTCCGGACTTAAGGTCTATAATTTTAACGGAAGTTCATTCTCTCTTACGAAAACTCATTCCGGGGTGACATCTTCCACTTTGTCCGAGGCAGATTATTATTTGCTGGATATAAACGGAGACGGCTATGTGGATATAGCACGAAAACCGGTAATTAATTCGTCCGATTGGTGTTTTTACAAGTTTACTGGAGAGACATTTGACAAACAAACTATTAGTCTTCACGGAGTAACGGAGCTGGATAGATTTATGTTCTTTGATGTAAACAAGGACGGACTGCCGGACCTTATCAAAAGAAGATTGAATAAGGCTGCCGTTTATCTGAATGAAAAGGGTACCTATAAATATGATCATTTCATAAATTCCAAATGTTCCTTTGCTGAAAGCACTGAGTTCGTCCCTTGCAATGTCAGAGGATACAACTCCATGAGTGATTTCATCACAGTCGAGGGCTGTTATGTGAACCTGTACAAGTTCTCGCAGGATCTGTCGTCTTCGAGGCTGCTCACCAGGATTACGAACAGTCTGGGCGCAACAAGCGTGAACAACTATGAAAACATGGCATATTCGGACTGTGTCTATAACATAGACAAGACCAGGACCTACAGCAGCGCAGACGGTTATGCCAAATGCCGGTTTCCGCTCCCGCTCCTGTACAATACACAGAGCTATATTTCTTCCTCACTGTCAGGTGCCGGACAGGTTTCAGACCTGTGGTATTCATATTCAGATGCCTGCGTTCATACCCGTGGACTTGGATTCTGCGGTTTCGGGAAAGTCAGGACAACTGATTTTCTGTCGGTGTCGGTTGCCAATAAAGAACCGGTGACAATAGAGACAAGAGACCCGGAGAAGATGGGTGTTACGACACGCCTGGTACATGGTCACAGAATGACTCAGGATAATCCGTATGATATCACGGATTATACATACGACACTAATACTACGACTTATGGGAAACTGAATCCGAGGCTGACTAAGATTATTCATACGGACACACTTTCAACCAGCAAATCCACGACATCCTATGTATATGATTCCTATGGATATCCGACTTCAATCCGGGAAATGCGGACCTTAGATGGTGTTGTATTTTGGGGCGAATCAAAAAAAGTCGAGTATCTTCACAAAACAGCAGCGAATAATTACTGCCTGGGAAACATCCTGTCGGACATGAGGACCAAAATATATAGTCCTTCACTCAGACCAGGGATTACAGCTACTTCTGAAGAGAGAGCCGCCATTGAGAAAAGTGCATTCCCCGGGACGGAGCAAGATGACGCCAACCAAGTAATGAAAGCGCCAAGGCCACCTCATCCTAATGTCCCGTCATATTGGATTGAAAAGCAGGTGTATTCATACAATGGCAAGATGCTGCCTCTGACAAGAATAGACTCTGTCGGCACATCTTCTTCCAGACTGAATCAAAAGCTTAAAACTTGCTGGACATACGACAACTTTGGCAATGTTACGGCAGAAAAGTATGTAAAATATGATGCTGCAACCGGCTTGGGCAAGACATATACTTATGACGGCAATGGCATCAATATGCTTGCATCTACAAATGAATTGGGGCAGACGACCACATTCTCGAATTTTAACAAATACGGGCAGCCTCTGTCCAGGGTTGACTATAAAGGCCGTACAACTTCATTTGAATATGACAATTGGGGACAACTCATTTCTACGACGGCACCAGACGGAATAGTATCTTCGACATCTTCGGAATGGGGTGGAATCGGATGCTATACTGTGACTAAAACAGCTGTCGGCAAACCTTCTGAAATCGTGCACTACGATGCGGCAGGGCGCGAAGTGAGGAGCGGTTCTCAGAGATTTGACGGGAAGTGGATATTTACGGATAAGGTTTATGGACAGAACGGACAGATTCGGAAAGTCTCACTGCCGTTCAAGAGCACAGCATCTGCTGCATTGTGGAACACCTATGAATACGACGAGTATCAGAGGCCTGTCCGTTACACTCAGGCTTCCGGCAGCATCACCACTTGGGCATATAAGGGGAAAGCCACGACAGAATCCAAAGATGGAGTCTGGAACACAAAAATCATCGATGCAAACGGACGGGTAGCCGTATCGCAGGATGCAGGAGGTGCTATAATCTATACTTTGCGTCCGGACGGACAGCCTTCAAGCATTTCTATGGCAGGCACCAAAACAAGTTTCAGCTATGACGCCTATGGCAGAAGAGTAAAGATTGTTGACCCGAGCGCGGGGACGCAGACAGACAGTACCGCGTTCAACAGCGACGGGAGTACTGTGACAACGCATACGAATCCGAACGGAAGCATCATTACTTATACAGACAGATTTGGCCGCACTACAAGAGTCGAGCGTCCTGGAGAATATAACACGGACTATTTGTATAATCCTGACGGGCTTCTGGCTTCTGAAGTGTCGTCTAACGGCACATCAAAGGCATATACTTACGATGAATATGACAGAATTTCAACAGTTACGGAAACCGTTCCTGACGGCAAATGGCTTAGAAAGGCAGTTTCCTATTCTGCCGATGGAAACATCAGTTCAATAGCCTATGAGTCTCAGAACGGGCCGATTGCTACAGAAGACTTCTCGTATTCGAACGGGACGAATGTCGGAATCAGCTTGGACGGGACGCAGATTCGTCTAATAACTGAAGAAAACGAATTCGGACAGCCAACTTCTGTTTCTACCGGAGGAATTGAGCGCACATATTCCTATAACGCCTTCGGACAACCTGCCGGAAGGACTATGGGAGATGTAATGGATTTCTCTTATTCATTTGACCCGCTGAGGGGCAATCTTATGTCAAGAACAGATAATCTGCGCAATCTGACCGAGACATTCGGATATGATGAACTTAACCGTTTGACGGCGATTGACGACAGGGAGATTACCTACTCCAAGACAGGCAATATCACAAGTATTGATGCAGTAGGTGACATGGCTTATGATGACAGCACAAAGCCATACCAGCTGACATCATTGACTTTGGAAGAAGATGTGGTGCCTGCACGGGTGCAGAACATTACATACACCTGCTACAGCCGTCCTTCAATTATAACGGAAGGTGGCAGGAGTGCAGCCTTCACTTACAACGGAGACGGGGACAGGGTGAAGATGAATGTCTCCGATGGTGCGACCGGCGTACTTTCGAGATATTATGTCGGCAACCAATATGAGTGCGATGTTACGCCGGGTGGAACAACGGAACGGCTTTACCTTGGAGGCGATGCATATTCCGCTCCAGCCGTCTATATAAAGGAGGGCTCGGGCGCATGGACTTTCTATAATGCAGGGCGCGACTATCTCGGTAATATCACTCATATTGCGACTCATGATGGAACTCTCGTGGAGGAGAACAGTTACGACCCGTGGGGACGCTTGAGAAATCCAGAAACAAAAGAGATCTATGCTCTCGGAACAGAACCGGCACTTCTGCTCGGACGCGGATACACCGGGCACGAGCATCTCAGATGGTTCGGGCTAATCAATATGAACGCCCGCCTTTATGACCCTGTTGTCGGACGCTTCCTCTCACCTGACCCTTATGTCCAGATGCCAGATTTCTCCCAGAGTTTCAATAGATATTCCTATTGCCTGAATAATCCTCTTGTGTACATTGATAAAAACGGGAAATTTTTTGTCTTCGATTCGTTCATTGTCGGTTTGTTCGGAGGATGGAATCGGGCGAAACAAATGGCTTACAATGATATAAAAATATGGGGTGGTCTGTTTGTAACAGATCCGAATAAAAACTTTTGGGGTAGGGTTGGAGAATTTTTTTCCAAATTTACTTGGCAGAGTTTACAGACTTTAGGAGGTTTTCTCACTGCTCATGCTTATAATACATTTAGAATTAAAGGAGGTGTTGTGAATGTAAGTTATAAATACGGGACAACTGTACTACAAACTGACCTCAAAGGCTGGGGAGCCGTGACGCAGGGAAATTATATCATAGGTAGCAATTCTATTAGGCCGGATGCTTCCAATACTTTGTTTCAGCACGAGTATGGGCATTATATACAAAGCCAGAAATTAGGTCCTGCATATTATTTTGCTATTGGAATACCGAGCATTTGTTCTGCTTCTGACGAGAATAGTAACCACGACGAATATTACACAGAGCAAGATGCAAATATTCGTGCATTTCAGTATTTTAATGAGCATATAGATTCTTTCTATTCTCCTTCAGATTCTATGTGGGATTTTGTAAATAACCCTATTAAAAATTTTAATCCGTCAAAACCATTAGATGATGCTGGAAATAAGGCCGCTCTTGCAAACGGTGTGATTAATATTGATGATTGGCAATTTTCCATAACTCATAATAATGGAGTGCAGGAAGCCCCTTTTATTGATGACACTGATATTTATGATGTTACTGTGGTAATAATTTTATAGATTTGCTACAATTATAATTTGTGTCATGAAAAGATTATCTTTATTTCTTCTGCCGTTTATAGTTGTAGCTTGTTCCAGCCCATATTGGGTCGATCGAGTGAACATTATTGTGGCAAACGATTCTGACAAGGATATCGCCTGTTTCTTTCCCCGTGCGTCGGATTATCCTTTAGAAGGGTATCCATATCATGTATATCCTGATACAACAATAACTTTTGCAAAGAATTTTGTCCAGTTCCCATTCAAGGCCAAGACAGAAAAAGAGTATAAGTTTATTTGTTACCATAACTTCGCCAAAGTCTATGAACATTATAATACCGACACATTGTCTTTCTTCGTTTTTGATAATTCCATTATGACGGGGAAGAGGTCACGCGAGTGGAATGATGTGGCGGAGGAGTATGATGTGCTGGTCCGTTATGATATTTCATTGGAAGATATGAGGTTGTTGTCCGTCAGTAATCTTTCTGTGGAGATTTCATATCCGCCGACCCCGAAAATGAAAGACATCAAAATGTGGCCTCCGTATGAGAAAGTGATCAAAGATGCCGAAAGTGTGCAACCTTGATTGAACCTTATAAGCGTATGAAACATTGTTTTTCTTTTAAAGGACAAGGTCTGCGGGCTTTCTCCCTTCCCGAAATGTTGGTTGTGCTGGTGATAATAGGCATACTTGTGCTGATTGCCCTCCCGAACCTGATGCCTCTGATAACCAAGGCTAAGTCGATGGAGGCACAGCAGCAGCTTGCATTCGTGCACACTCTCCAGAAGAGTTACTTCTATACATACTCCAGATATTCCGACAGTCTTGAAGAAATCGGTTTCGAGCAGCAGCCCTTAGTGACTGATGACGGCAATGCCAACTACCGCATCGAGATTGTCGAGGCAAGTGAATCCGGTTTCAAAGCCCAGGCTGTTTCGGTCGTGGATTTTGACAAGGACGGGCAGTTCAATGTCTGGGAGATAGACCAGGACAAGAAATTGACCGAGACTGTACGGGATTAGCCTATGTGGAGTCTTCTATGCGTTCCGCCTCTGGCTGCAATGGCAATAAGTGACCTGCGCAGCCGGAGGATAGGGACAGTACATCTGACAATTTTCGGAATCACGCTCCTGACGGCTTCGCTTATGGAGTTTGGATGGAGGCAGGTTTTGCTCAATGTAGTCTGCAATCTTCTGACAGTTGGCGTATTATGGTTCTCGCTCTATGTTTATTCCCGTTTGCGGAAGCTGACCCTGGTGGAAATGATGGGCGGCGGAGACCTTGCTTTCGCGCTGGCTGTGATGCCTTACTTTGACCTCTCCGGCTATGTCTTGTATCTGGTCGTGTCATCTGTGCTGACTCTTACAGTATGGATAGTCTCTAGGCTGGGAGGGAAACAGTGTCGGGACATTCCTTTGGTCACAGGGCTGGGCGCGTGTTTAGGAGCGGTGATTCTATATAGAACAATAATGATTTAGTTATGTTGCAAACGAAAGTTTCAACGGAAGCCTTGCAGGTGCTGACCGGCGACGAGGCTTTCCACTACCGTCTTGTGCCGTATGA
>CABQAB010000002.1 GCA_902461985.1 uncultured Bacteroidales bacterium
CTGAATGTGCGGCCTGGGCGGCAGATCAGGGCAAAACCCTATACCAGCTTCTCCAGGACATCTATGCCGAGTTCGGCTACTACAAAGAGGGCCTGGTATCATTGGTCCGTGAAGGCAAGGCAGGTGCGGAGGAAATCGCGGCCATTATGGTGGACATGAGGAACAACCCTCCGAAAGAGCTTGGCGGCACGCCGGTAGTTAAGGTTATCGACTATCTCAAGCCGGAGGAAACCGGACTTCCTTCGTCCAATGTGCTACAGTTCTATTCTGCAGAGGGGGATGTGGTTTCAGTACGTCCGTCAGGAACCGAGCCGAAGATCAAGTTCTATTTCGGCGCACATGGCAACGACGCTGACGCCAAAATCAGCAAAATGAAGGAGCAATTCGGTCTGTAGCAGGACATTATATGACTAATTTCGTTCTTCCTGATTCTGAACTGCACAGGCGGCTTACTTTCTATCTTTCGATGGAGGAGTTTGCCGCCTGTCATCTTTCCGAACTTGCTCCGGACGGTGCGTTTTTCATCTGGCAGGTTGAGCCGACCGTGATTTGTGGACGGAATCAGGATATCAGGGCGGAGGTGAATCTGCCGTATTGCGCTGAACACGGCATCGATGTCTGCCGCAGGAAAAGCGGGGGAGGATGTGTGTATGCGGACAGGGGGAACATCATGATTTCGTATATAAAACATTGCACGGACATTTCAGGATTGTTCTCGGAGTTCCTGGAAAAGCTTGCCGGCTTTCTGCGCCATTGCGGTGTTCCTGCAGAAGTCTCCGGACGCAATGATATACTTGTGCAGGGGCAGAAAGTGTCCGGGAATGCGTTTTCCCTGCGTCCTGGCGGTGTGGGCATAGTCCACGGTACACTGCTTTACGATTTGGATTTTGAGATGCTGTCTCACGCTCTGACGCCTTCAAAGGCTAAACTGGAGAGCAAGGGCGTTAAATCGGTCAGCCAGAGGGTGAGGAATCTGAAGTCTCTTCTCGGCGGAATGGATTTGGAGCAGTTGAAAGCGGCATTGGTGAACTGGTTTTGTGACAGTTCCAAGGTTCTGGAGCAGTCAGGGCTTGAAAAAGTTGCCGAAATTGAAAAAGAATATACAGAGCCGTCCTTCATTGCCGGACATTCAGGCAATGGCAGCGACGGATTATAATAATGATTATGGAAGATAAAAAGACTTGTCTGTACGATGCCCACCTTGCCCTTGGGGCGCAGATGACCGTTTTCGGAGGCTTTTGCATGCCTTTGTACTATGAGGGCATCGAGTCTGAGCACAAGGCCGTAAGGACGGCTGCAGGTATGTTCGACGTTTCCCACATGGGTGAATTCGTTATTTCAGGTGATGATGCGGAACGTTTTGTAAATCACATATTTACCAATGACGTTTCCTCTATGGCTCCGGGTGATGTCCTTTATGGGATGATGCTGAACGAAAATGGAGGGACGGTGGACGACCTTATGGTCTACAGGCTCGCTCCTGAAGCCGGCTGGCTTTTAGTCGTCAATGCAGCAAATATAGAAAAAGACTTTGACTGGGTGGCCGGTCATGGAAACGGTTTCGACGTGGAAGTCAATAATGTTTCAGAACTATGGGGCGAAATCGCGTTGCAGGGTCCTGAAGCCGAAGCGGTGCTGTCTTCAATTCCTGAATTCGCCCGGGTCAGGGAACTGGCCTTCTATACGTTCCGTCATTTTGATTATGGCGGGGAAGAGGTCATGATAAGCCGTACGGGTTACACGGGAGAGGACGGTTTTGAAATCTACGCTTCCACCGCGTGCATAAAGAGGCTTTGGGCGGTTTTGCTGGAAAAGAAAGTCGTGCCATGCGGTCTGGGATGCCGTGACACCCTTCGTTTTGAGGCGGCTCTTCCTCTCTACGGTCATGAATTGTCAGATACGGTCTGTCCTGTAGAGGCTGGTCTGGGCGTATTCGTGAAGACTGACAAGACTGAATTCATCGGCAGGGATGCTGTGCTCAGGCTGAAGGAAGAGGGGTTGAAACGCAAGCTCGTCGGGATAGAGCTTTTAGACAGGGCCATCCCGCGTGCAGGCTATCAGGTGCTGGATTCAGATGGAAACGTGATTGGCGAAGTCACTACAGGCTACCGTTCTCTCAGTCTGGACAAGAGCCTCTGCATGGCTTATGTTGACATGGCTCACTCCGCTCTCGGAACAGAACTTCAAATCGCCATACGCCGGAAGGTGTTCCCGGCCGTAGTCGTCAGGAAACGCTTCTATACTCCTAAATACAGGAAATAGGCTTTTCCTGTCTGCTTGAGAAAAATGATTGTATAAACAAATAATAATTATATGTCAAAGATTGTTGAAGGACTCAGATATGCCGAGTCACATGAATGGGTAAAAGTTGAAGGCAATGTTGCAGTGATCGGAATCTCCGATTATGCACAGCATGAACTGGGAAACATCACGTACGTAGATATGCCGTCTGAAGGTGATGAATTCGCTGCCGGAGAGGAATTCGGGGCGGTGGAAAGCACCAAAATTGCGAGTGACCTCTATTCTCCGGTTTCGGGTACGGTTACGGAAGTCAATACCGCTCTGGAAGATAATCCCGAACTGATTAACGAAGACGCTTATGCCAGCTGGCTCATCAAGTTGGAGATGTCAGATCCGTCGGAACTCGACAGACTGCTGGAGCCTGCCGCTTATGAAGCTTTGTGCAAATAACTGACAACGGAAAATGCGTAAACCGAAGACTTTTCCATATTTTCCTCACACAGAAGAAGATATAAGTCAGATGCTTTCGAAGTGCGGGCTTTCCTCAATGAGGGAACTCTACTCTGACGTGCCTGAAGAATGTTTCTATGACGGTGAGTACAATCTGCCGTCGGCCATGTCGGAAATCGAGTTGAAGCGTCATCTGGAGACTCTCGCTTCCATGAATACCAGACTCAAGGTGTTTGTGGGCGCGGGGGCGTACGACCATTACTGCCCTGCCGTAGTCCCTTACATCCTGAGCCGTTCTGAATTTTCGACTGCGTACACTCCTTACCAGGCGGAGATTTCCCAGGGAACTCTGAGAGCGATATTCGAGTGGCAGACCATGATCTGCCGCATTACCGGACTGGACGTCGCCAACGCTTCCATGTATGACGGTGCGACTGCCGCGGCTGAGGCTATGATGATGTGTGCCGCATCTGTACGTAAGCGTAACCGTTTCCTGATTTCTGCAACAATGCTTCCCCAGGTCATGGATGTGGTGTCAACTTATGCCCATTACCACGGCATTGACCTGGTTGTCGTGCCTGAAGATGACGGAATCACTTCCATTGAGGAACTGAAACGGGCTTTATGTCCGGATGACGTTGCCGGAGTAATGCTTCCTGGCATAAACAGATACGGGGTCATCGAAAACCTGGACGAGGCTGTCAGTCTCAGCCATGCTGCCGGGGCATTGTTCGTGGAATATTGCGACCCTTCTGCGATGACAGTCCTGAAGACCGCCGGCGAGTATGGTGCAGACATAGCCTGCGGTGATGCCCAGTCCTTAGGCATGCCGTTGGCTTTCGGCGGCCCGTATGCCGGTTTCATGGCCTGCAAAAAGGACTATATGCGCAAACTGCCTGGGCGTCTTGTCGGGCAGACAGTTGACGTGGACGGCAAAAGGGCGTTCGTGCTCACCCTTCAGGCGAGGGAACAGCATATACGCAGGGAAAAAGCCACTTCAAACATCTGTTCCAACCAGTCTCTGATGGCTCTCTATGCGACTGTATATCTTTCGCTTATGGGACCAGAAGGCATGAAGGAGGTAAATGGACTTTCATATAGCGGAGCTCATTATCTGAAATCCGAACTGTTGAAAACAGGCTATTTTGAAGAAGCGTTCAGCACTGAGAGGCCTTTCCTTAAAGAATTCGTTCTCAGACCTGCGGTTCCGGTTGAAAATCTTCAGGCTAAGTTGGCTGAGAGGGGATTTTTCGCCGCCTGCGATATGGGAAACGGGCTTTTAGGCTTCTGCGTGACGGAGAAACATGACAAAATCGAGTGTGATTCTCTTGTCGCCGCTGTCAAATCTGTTATGGACATAATGGGAGGGGAAAGGTGATGAAATACTACGACAAACTTATTTTTGAATTGTCAGTGCCGGGACGTTGCGGCTTCAGTCTGCCTGCCGACAGTTTTGAAGGTACACCGGGATGCGACTATTCGTACGAACTTCTGCCCTCTTTCCTTTTGAGGGGGAAGGATGCGGAACTTCCCCAGGTCAGCGAGCCGGATGTGGTGAGGCATTACACGAATCTGTCTGACATGAATTTCGGAGTGGACACCGGACTGTACCCTTTAGGCAGCTGCACTATGAAATACAATCCGAAAATCAATGAGGAGCTCTCGGCTCTGAAAGGCTTTACGGATGTCCATCCATTGCAGCCTCTGAACACTGTAAGAGGCTGTATGCAAGTGTATAACGAACTTTCTGACGCGCTTTGTTCCATTACCGGCATGTCGGCTTTCACACTGAATCCTTTTGCCGGAGCACATGGTGAACTGACGGGACTTATGCTTATAAAGCATTACCACGAACTGCGTGGTGACAGCGCGAGGACTAAAATCATTGTTCCGGATTCTGCGCACGGCACCAATCCGGCATCGGCGGCCGTCTGCGGATTCGAGGTTGTACAGGTGAAATCCCGCGGTGACGGCAGGGTGGATGTTGAAGATCTCAAGCCATTGCTGGACAACAGTATAGCCGGAATGATGATGACCAATCCCAACACATTGGGGCTTTTCGAGTCAAGCATCAGGGAAATCGCCGGACTGGTCCATGAATGCGGCGGTCTGCTCTATTACGACGGGGCCAACCTTAATCCTCTCGTAGGCGTGGTCAGACCCGGGGATATGGGTTTTGACGTGCTTCACCTCAATCTTCATAAATCATTCTCGACACCTCACGGCGGCGGCGGTCCCGGTTCAGGCCCTGTCGGCGTGTCGGAGAAATTGCTCGGATGTCTGCCGGAACCTGCTTTTTACTGCGGTGAGCAGGAGCATAGTATGGGACGCATAAGCGGATTTCAGGGCAACTTTACTGTGATTGTCAAAGCCCTTGCCTATATACTCTCTCTTGGAAGGGAGAATGTCAGGAATCTTGGTCCTTATGCGACTTTGTCCGCCAATTATATCAAGGAATCCCTCAAGGACTGTTATGAACTGCCGGTCGATTCTGTATGCAAGCATGAATTCGTGTTTGACGGGCTTAAGGACAAGTCTTCTGGCGTTACGACTTTGGATGTGGCAAAGCGTCTGCTGGACTATGGCTATCATGCCCCGACCATCTATTTCCCTCTGCTTTTCCACCAGTCGCTTATGATAGAGCCGACGGAAACCGAGTCGAAGCAGACCATAGACGAGTTTATAGAAGTGATGCGCAGAATAGCGGAGGAGGCCAGTTCGGACCCTGCTTTGCTCACTACTGCCCCTCATGCTACTGCGGTGCGCCGCCTGGATGAAACGACTGCCGCAAGACATCCTGTTTTGAAACTTGAAGTGTCTGAATGACAATAATCTGAAAATAGAAGCCTGAAATATGGATTTAATAGTTATCGGGGCCGGTCCGGGAGGATACGAGACTGCAGTCGAAGCTGTCCGCAGAGGCTATGACGTGAAACTTGTCACTGCGGGCAGGCTTGGAGGTACCTGCCTGAACTTAGGATGCATACCGACCAAATGTTTTTGTCATGACGCGTTTCATGGCGTGGTGACGGCTGACCCGGCGAAGAGGCTGGCTGCAATGATCGAGCGCAAGGACCAGGTGGTTTCCACACTTGTGGCCGGTATCGAGAGGATGCTGAAGGGTGTGGAGATAATCTACGGCATCGCCCGTGTCGTTGACAACAGGACTGTAGCGATATGGAGGACCGAGGACGATTCCGCTTCTGCGGGCATAGCCAACGAGGCCGTCAGGACCATAAAGGCAGACCGCATAATCATCGCCACCGGTTCACATCCTTCATGGCTCGACATCCCCGGGGCGTACACTCCAGGCGTATTGTCATCAAACGAGATTATCTCATTGAGAGAGTTCCCTTCTAAACTTACTGTAATAGGAGGGGGAGTCATAGGTCTGGAACTGGCTTCGGTATTCAATGCTTTGGGTTCTGAAGTCACAGTAATCGAATATTGCAGGAATGTGCTTCCCAATATGGACGTGGATCTTGCCAAAAGGCTGAAACAGAGTATGGCGCGTTCCGGAATCAAGTTCATTTTAGGGGCCCGGGTGACGTCTGTAGCAGCTGCGGGAGACGGTCAGGAGGTTTTCTTCACTCTCGCCGACAAGCAGGGGTCCGTCCTGTCCGACAAAGTTCTGATGGCTTGCGGCAGGACTCCAGACATGAGGGTCGTCCTTGGCTGCGATGCCATTGAGCGGACCCGCAAGGGTATTGTCGTGGACAATAATATGCAGACCACATTGGAGGGCGTGTATGCGGTAGGGGACGTGAACGGACTGTGCATGCTCGCACATGCCGCCGTGGCCCAGGGACAAATTGCGTTGAACCACATAGCCGCGACTTTCCAGGACGGCAATCACGCCCGGCCAGCCGGTAATTCTCCGCTTGCCGGACCGAGACTTGAAATCATGCCTGCAGCGGTTTTCACCACGCCTCCTGTGGCTTCAGTCGGGCTGTCCGAGGAACAGTGCAAAGCCGACGGCATAGCCTATAAGGTGTGCAAATCAGCGTACGGTGCGTCAGGAATGGCTATGGCATCCGGACAGAGCGAGGGAATATGCAAAATTCTTGTGGCTCAGCCTGGCCAGGCCGGATATCGTGACGGGCAGATACTCGGATGCCATATATTCGGTGCAAATGCTCCTGAACTGGTTTCAGAGGTCGCCGCAATCATGTATTTCAATGCCACTGCAAGTGACCTGGCTTCCATGATACATCCTCACCCTTCTCTATCGGAACTGCTCCTGAGTGCTGTGAAGAACGGAGTCTGAAAGCGGCTTCTGGAATTGTGTGTGGCTCAAATTCTATTTGTAACATAAGCAATTATTGTCTAAATTTGCAGACTTTATGTGCAGAGACATTCTGCATCCGAAGTCTGACCTTTTATCATTAACAGCAGTAACGTGACTATGGTTTCGTCTACAAGAAAATTCTCAATGTGTGCGATGGCGGTTGTGTCGGCAGTTCTTGTCGCCACGTCGTGCAGCACCTACAAGAACATCGCCTATTTCCAGGACAAGATTCTTGACAACCCGCAGGAAATGGACAGGAATGCCGGGATCATCATTGAACCGAAGGATATGCTTTCCATTGTCGTGAGTTCACGCACCCCGGAACTGACGCCCATGTTCAACCTCCCGACTGTGACATATGCTGCGGGAGGGGAAAGTGTCTCGTCGGCCGGTTCCCAGAGAATCATGAGCTATGCGGTCGACGGGAACGGTGAAATAGATTTTCCGGTGCTCGGACGTCTGAAGATAGCAGGCAAGACAAGATGGGAATGTGCGGATTTCATCAAGAACGAACTTGTCCGCAACAAATATCTCGAGGACCCTGTCGTGACAGTCGAATTCACCAATTTCAAGGTCTCCGTACTCGGTGAAGTCGCTTCTCCGGGAACTTTTGCGATTTCCGGCGACAAGGTGACCATACTGCAGGCTCTCAGCCTTGCGCGTGACCTCACGATTTTCGGCAGAAGGGACAATGTTTCGGTCATACGTGAAATAGAGGGCAAGAGGGTCATCTATCAGGTGGACCTGACCAGTACCAGCCTGTTCCAGAGTCCTGCATATTACCTCAAACAGAACGACATAGTGTATGTGGAGCCGTCGGACATCAAGAAAAGACAGTCTACGGTGGATGACAAATCATTGAGGATAACCACTATCGCTCTTTCCTCGGGGTCTCTTTTGGTGTCGGTGGCGACATTGGTGACTACGCTTCTGCTGAGAAAATAGGTAAAATTCACATAACCGGATTCTAACTATGGAAGAAATAAAAAACGGCAACAAATCTGTATATAACAGCCAGTCTGCACAGAATGACACTGATGCCCAGTTTTCAATCTCTGACATATTTGCCATCTTCGTGCAGAAGAAATGGTGGATGGCTGCAGGCGTAGCGATTGCCCTGCTGTTTGCCTTTGTCCATCTTTACAGGACACCGTCCGTCTATGTCAGGAGTGCAAAGCTGATTGTCGACGAAAGCCAGCAGGATGCAGCGGTAAGGAATCTTTCCTCGTTCACCGGAGGCGGCATGCGTCTGAGGAACACTGTCGCTGTCGAGAATGAAATGGAGGCGTTCACTTCTCCCGACCTGATGACGAAGGTTGTGGAAAGGAACAATTTCCAGACAAGGTATGTGGAAAAACAGTTTCTCCGTAAAGTCGAACTTTACGTAAACACCCCGTTTGAAATGGTTCTGGCAGGGGACAATCCGAGAAGTTCATTCTCCTTCAGGGTCCAGAGGGAGTCTGACAGCACCTTTGTTCTGGACAAGTTCACTGTCGGTCCTGACAAGATTTCAGGGACGGTAAAGGGAGCGCTCAACGACACTCTTTCCACTCCGGCCGGCCGTATGCTTATCGCACCGACCATGAATCTTGACAGATGGAAGAACGAGATAACCGTTTCCTGGGTAAATCCTATGGCTATGGCCAAGGCTATGGGAGGAAGACTGTCGGCAAACCTTTCAAGCAAAGAGTCTACGGTACTGGTCCTGAGTTACGAGGACAATTTTCCGGTCCGTGCCGAGACTGTGCTCTCCACTTTGATTGATGTCTACAATGAGGTGTGGCTGTACGACAAGAACAGGGCGTCGAGGAATACCAATTCCTTTATCGTAGAGCGTCTTGCCGTCATAGAAAACGAGCTGGGCGGCATAGAAGGCGACCTTCAGAACTTCAAGTCGAAGAACAACCTGACTGACGTCAGGGCGGCAGCACAGAAATATCTTGAAGAGTCTTCCGTTTACGCCGAAAAGATTTTTGCGGTGAACAACCAGCTGTCCATTGCCGGTTTCATTCGCGACTACCTGAATGATCCTACTCATCAGGCTGATCTCATTCCTTCGAATCTCGGCATTTCCGGCAACAATGTCGAGGGACAGATAGCCGAATACAACAGACTCATACTCCAGAGGGACCGCTATCTAAATGCAGGAAGCGAGAACCCTATCGTGGCTGACGTGAACGCTGCAATACAGTCCTTGCGTGCCGCTATTCTCCGCTCCATAGACAATCTGGTGACCACTCTCACATTCGAGGCGGAGAGGCTTAAAGAGCAGGAGGACCAGATACTGCGCAGGATTTCTTCAAGCTCCACCCAGGAATATGAACTCCTGTCCATGCAGCGCCAGCAGAAAGTAAAGGAATCCCTCTATGTATTCCTTCTGCAGAAAAGGGAGGAGAACGAAATCACTTCTTTGGTCAATGTAGGCAATACAAGGGTGATAATGCGTCCTAACGGTTCGTCAAGTCCGGTGTCGCCCAAAAGGATGCAGATGCTGTTGCTTGCTGTTATCCTTGGTATAGGTATTCCTTTCGCATATTTCTTCCTCCGTGTCTTCTTCGACACCACGGTGAAGACTCGCGGAGACCTTGTCCGCCTCAATATTCCTTTCCTTGCCGAAATACCTTATTCCGAAGTCGTGAAAAAGAGACTGTTCAGTAAAAAGCCGAAGATGGAGGAACGGCAAAGCCGTATTTTAGTGAAGGCAGGCAAGAGGGACATGATGAATGAAGCCTATAGGGTTCTCAGAACCAATCTGGACCTTATGATAGGCAGGCAGGCTAACAAGGTGATAATGCTTACCTCATTCAATCCTAATGCTGGAAAGACCTACAATTGTATCAATATTGCGGCGTCCATGGCAATCAAGCCAGCCAAAGTGATAGTTCTCGATCTGGATATGAGAAAGGGTTCATTGGGCAAGAGTCTGGACATTGATGCTCCGGTCGGCATTTCTTCATATCTGAACGGAGACATAAATGACATAGGCAGCATAAAGGTGGAGATTCAGAAGAACCTCGACTGCATTCCGGTCGGCGTACTGCCTCCTAATCCTACCGAACTTCTGCTGTCTGACCGGCTTCCGGCGCTTTTAGAAGAGCTGAAGAAGGAATATGACTATATATTCCTGGACTGTCCGCCTATCGAGATCGTGGCAGACCCGGCTATCATAACCCAGTATGCGGATATAACGCTGTTTGTGGCAAGGGCAGGTCTGCTGGACAAACGAGTACTGCCGAGTATCAACGAACTGTATGAGCAGCAGAGGTATACCCGTATGTGTATGCTCCTGAACGGTGTCCAGATGACATATAAGCCTTATGCCAGGTCCGGGAATGGCTACGGGTACGGCTATGGTTACGGTTATGGCTATGGTTACGGATACGGCTACGGAAATGATTCCGAACAGAAGAAATCGTGATAAAAGATGTTTGACTTTCTGAAAAAGAAGTATTCATTGGCGGAGTCCGGCGTTCTGTCGGGCTCCGTTGATGCTCATTCCCATATTCTTTTCGGGGTGGATGACGGTGCGAAACACAGGGGGGATGCCCTGGAAATGCTGTCTTTCGAAGAATCCATGGGAGTCAGGGAGGTGTGGTGCACTCCACATGTAATGGAAGACGTGCCCAATAGGACAGAGACTCTCAAAGAGCGCTTCGCCCTGCTGCGGGAATTGTATGGCGGAAATATCAAATTGCATCTTGCGGCCGAATATATGCTTGATTCGCTGTTCCTCGAAAGGCTCAGGCAAAGGGATCTGCTGCTGCACCGTGACGGAAACCTGCTGGTCGAGACCTCGGCGAACAATCCTCCCCTCAAACTGGCCGATACTTTGAAATATATCCGTATGGCCGGTATTACACCTATGCTGGCTCATCCTGAACGCTACCGTTATCTCAGAAAAGAGGATTACTCATGTCTGGTTTCGGAAGGAGTGAAACTGCAGCTCAATTTAGCTTCTCTGACCGGATATTACGGGCAGACTGCATACGAAAAATCATGCTGGCTCCTGAAGCACGGCATGTATTCCACTTTCGGTTCAGACTGCCACAGAGTAAAAGGCATTCGGGAACAGTATAACCACAAGTCTTTGACCTCGGATATAATTGATAAATTGGCTTCACTTGCCGGTAATCAGTAAAGTATTTATAATCATACTATAGAACATTTTAGTTTATTCATATAACAAATTTGTTATGCCAAAAATGTCACAAAGGGCGTCAGATATGCCCTCTTCCCCGATAAGAAAACTGTTCCCTTTAGCAGAAAAGGCCATGGCGAGGGGAATCAAAATATACAAGTTGAACATAGGACAGCCTGACATCGAGACTCCTGAGGAGGGGTTGCAGGCGTTGCGTAACATTGACAGGACTGTACTCGAATACAGCCCGAGCGACGGATTCCGTTCGTTGCGCGAGAAACTTGCCGGCTATTATGACCAGTATCAGATCAAAGTTTCCGCTGACAACATCATCATTACGACCGGAGGCAGCGAGGCCGTGCTTTTCGCATTTATGGCCTGTCTCAATCCGGGAGACGAGATAATAGTCCCCGAGCCTGCCTACGCCAATTATATGGCTTTTGCGGTGTCGGCCGGAGCAGTCATAAAACCTTTGGTTTCGACCATCGAGGAAGGATTCGCTCTTCCTCATATCGAAGACATAGAGAAACTCATCACTCCCAAGACCAAGGGCATACTGATTTGCAACCCCAACAATCCGACCGGCTATCTATACACCCGCAAGGAGATGAACCAGATCAGGGACCTGGTGCTGAAATATGACCTTTTTCTATTTTCTGACGAGGTGTACAGAGAGTTTATCTATACCGGTTCACCATATATTTCCGCTTTCCATCTTGAGGGAATCGAGGAGCATGTGGTACTCATAGATTCAGTATCAAAAAGGTACAGCGAATGTGGTATCCGGATAGGAGCGTTGCTTACCAAGAACAAGGCTCTGCACGACGCTGTGATGAAATTCTGCCAGGCAAGGCTTTCTCCGCCGCTGATAGGACAGATTGTGGCTGAGGCATCCCTGGATGCTCCGAGGGAATATTCCATGCGCACGTACGAAGAATATATAGAAAGGCGTAACTGCCTGGTGGATATGCTCAACAAGATTCCGGGCGTGTATTCTCCGATTCCTATGGGTGCTTTCTACACTGTTGCAAGGCTTCCTATCGACAATTCGGACCGTTTCTGCGCATGGCTGCTCGATGAATTCGACTATGAGGGCGAAACCGTCATGCTCGCGCCTGCTTCCGGTTTCTACTCTGACAGCGGCAGGGGACTCAATGAAGTACGCATCTCATACACTCTCTGCAAGGAGGAATTGCGCAAGGCATTGAAAGTCCTGGAAAAGGCTCTTGAAGTTTATCCCGGTAGAACAATCTGAAATGGAATTCAGGAAACACATACTTGTAACCGGCGGTGCCGGATTCATAGGCAGCAATCTGCTGCGCTATATGACTACGGAGCATCCTGACTGGCTTTTCGTCAATCTGGATTCGCTTACCTATGCCGGAAACCTTTCCAATCTTGCTGATATAGAGGGGCTTGCGAACTACCGCTTCGAAAAGGCGGACATCTGTGACTACGAGACCGTCCTGAACATAATGCTGAAATTCGACATTGATACGGTGATACATCTTGCCGCAGAAAGCCATGTGGACCGCTCTATAATAGACCCTTTCACTTTTGCCCGTACCAATGTCATGGGTACTTTGAGCCTGCTTCAGGCTGCAAAGGAAGTCTGGAGCAGGAAAGGACTGCTGGACAACGGAATGGACGGGAGGTCCTGCCTTTTCTATCAGGTTTCTACAGATGAGGTCTACGGCGCCCTTGATTTTAACGGCAGCCTTTTTTCTGAAACGACGCCTTATGCTCCTCATAGCCCATATAGTGCAAGCAAGGCTTCAGCCGACCATTTCGTCAGGGCTTTCCACGACACTTACGGTATTCCTGTCCTCATCAGCAACTGTTCCAACAATTATGGTCCTTACCAGTTCCCTGAAAAA
Organism: uncultured Bacteroidales bacterium; assembly: GCA_902461985.1. GTDB lineage: Bacteria > Bacteroidota > Bacteroidia > Bacteroidales > UBA932 > Cryptobacteroides. Next base: position 12,995 of record CABQAB010000002.1, read on the forward strand.
CTCATACCTTTGTGTGTCAATAATATAAGGGAGAGAAAAAGTATTCCTGTATATGGGGACGGCAAAAATGTCAGGGACTGGCTTTATGTGGAAGACCATGTCCGGGCCATTGACCTGATTCTCCGGAAAGGCAGGATAGGGGAGACATACAATATAGGCGGTTTCAACGAGGTCAGCAATATTGATTTGATTAAGTCAATAATCTCCATAACGGACTCTATTTTAGGCAACCCTGACGGATATTCCGAAAGTCTGATTACCTTTGTCCGGGACAGGGCTGGGCACGACAGGCGGTATGCCATTGATTCCACTAAATTGAGGCGGGAACTGGGCTGGGAGCCGAAATATGTGTTTGAAGAAGCACTGCGCAAGACCATAGGCTGGTATCTGTCCAACCGGGAGTGGCTGGACGGGGTGACCGGGGGAGAATACAGGAATTATTATAAGAAAGTCTATTTTTCAGAAAACTGATGAAGTATTTGAAATGGTTTTTCCGCGAGATTGCGCAGTTCAGGTGGAATTATGTTCTTGTCCTCTTTCTGCAAGTCGTTGGCGTGGCTTTCTCCCTGCTTTATGTGTGGTTGAGCAAGGCCCTGGTAGACACGGCTGTAGCGCATTTTGGCGGAAATGCTGTCGAGTACGGCCTGACTGGTCTTGCGGTGGCTTTCGCAGGTCTGTCACTGGCAAGGCCTGTGGTGATGGGATGGAAGTCCTATCTTCAGTCCCGTATGTCTGTAGTTATGACCAATTCATTGAGACAGAGGATATTTGACGGGTTGTTGAAAGTTCGTACAGACGTGGGCAGGGAGTACCATTCCGGGGATATGCTCAACAGGATAGAGACGGATGTAGCATCGGTTGCCGGAGCATTCTGCGTGTCCGTGCCGAATATGTTCTGGGCGGCAATACAGTTCATTGCAGCGTTGGTCTGTGTTTTCTATGTAAATGTACCATTGGCGTGGACCCTTCTCGTGGTCCTGCCGCTTTCGCTGCCGCTTGCCAAGTTGATTATGCGCAGAATACGGAATCTGACGCTGACAATCAAGAGCAGTGATTCCAAAATACAGGCCTATATTCAGGAATCCGTACAGCATCTGGTTCTGCTGCGCACCATGGAGTTTACCGAAAACAGTTCGGAAGGACTGATGGATATGCAGAACGAGAATCTTTCCAGAAATCTCAAACGTATAAGGTTCAGCATACTGTCACGTATGATAATGTCCGTAGCTTTTACAGGTGGCTATTTGGTTGCATTCCTTTGGGGTGTGCAGGGAATTTCCTCCGGTGTCGTCAGCTACGGTCTCATGACCGCCATGCTGCAGTTAGTTGGACAGTTACAGCGTCCTCTGATACAGGCAAGCGACCATTTTCCCTCCATCCTGCATTCTACCGCTTCCATCGACAGAATTGTGGAAATCGAAGCCTTGCCTAAAGAGGAGCAAGTCGCGCCCTATATGGTGGACGGCATTGCCGGCATACGTCTCGAACATCTTTCGTTTGCATATCCTGACGGGGACGGAAATGTTTTGAATGACATCAGCTTCGATTTCAGGCCCGGCTCGCGCGTGGCACTTACAGGACGCACAGGAATAGGGAAGACCACGCTGATGAAGACTATCCTCGCTCTTCTGAGTCCCGATTCCGGCCATGTGGAACTCTACTCGGATGCCATGCCTGAAGGCGTGGATGTCTCTCCTGCAACCCGCTGCAATTTCGCCTATGTGCCTCAGGGAAACACGCTTTTCAGCGGTTCTGTAAGGGACAATCTCCTGATGGGGGACAGTTCGGCAAGTGAGGACAGGCTGCGGGAAGTTCTGCACCTTGCCATGGCGGATTTCGTGTACGCTTTGCCGGACGGATTGGACACGGTATGTTCTGAGGCTGGCGGAGGTCTGTCCGAGGGACAGGCCCAGCGTATAGCCATAGCCCGTGCCCTGCTGCGTCCCGGCAGCATTCTGCTTCTGGATGAATTCAGTTCGGCTCTCGACCCGCAGACCGAGGAGGAGATGCTTGCCCGCCTCACTGCCAAAGGCGGTATCGCAGCCGGCAAGACCATGATTTTCATCACCCACAGGGAGAAAGTCCTGGATTATTGTGACTCTGTCCTCAAACTGGACTGATATGACATTCTGCAATCTTTGCTGCCTGCTGCTCATGTTTGCAGTGCCGGACGGTCTCCATACAGGAGATCTGGTTTTTGTCGGCGACAGCGGTTCGTCTTCCTTTTCGTCAGCAATCAGGGATGCCACTTCTGACGGTGTGCACTCTTTTGTTCATGTAGGAATAGTGGAGGTATGTGATGACGGTATATACATCATCGAAGCCGAACCGGAACATGGAGTCAGGAGAGTTGCGCTGGACGAGTTTGCTGTCGGTCAGAATCTCTGCTTCATGCGTTTGAAAATGTCTTTTCATGCCGAGGATGCAGTAGCCCGTGCCAAATCAAAAATAGGTGAAGCCTATGACTGGTACTATCTCCCGGACAATGGTATGAGTTACTGTTCGGAGCTGGTTTATGACTGTTATTTAGACGGGGATGGAAGGCATATTTTCACTGCCTCACCCATGTCCTTCAGGAATGCTTCCGGAGAAATTCCGGAATTCTGGACGGAACTGTTCGCGAGTCTCGGCTGTCCTGTTCCGGAGGGCATAGACGGAACAAACCCGAATTCGATGGCCGAATCCGGGTTGCTGGAAGTTATTAAAAATCAGGACTCTCAGTCCGCAAGACAGAAATCGAGGTCGGCAGCAAGCTGCTCCTTGTCGAGTTTCTGACCTATGAATACCAGTTTCTGCATCCTGTCGCCATACACAGGGTCCCAGTCTTTTCTGAAATCCGGGTCCTGCCGGGCTATTTCTGCGAGGTCCTCTTCGGGTGCGGTCGCATACCATTTGCCTGCTGCCTTGAGCTGGAACTGCTTGCCGGCCTGCTCGAAGAGCCAGGACATGTCGGTATCATCGGTGAAATAGCATAAACCTTTGGCTCTGATTATATTGTGAGGCCATTTCTTGGCAACGAAACTGTCAAACCTGTTCATGTCGAAAGGCTTGCGGCGGCAGTACACGAAAGTTCCTATGCCATATTCTTCGACTTCTCCACCGTCATGGTGATGGTGGTGGTGATGCCCGTGTCCGTCGTTGTCGTGTCCATGGTGGTGTCCATGTTCGTGCTCTTCGTGATGATGTCCGTGGCCATGTTCATCGTGGTCACGTTCCTTCTCATCGTGCTCCTGTCCGTCGTGGTGATGCTCGTGGCCATGTTCATCGTGTTCATGGTGACTTTCATCATGTCTGTCATGATCTTCCTCATGATCTTCCCCATGCTTGTCATGTTCTTCATGCTCTCCGTCATGCTCGTCGTAAGGGCTTTCTATGCCCTTCATCCAGCCGGCTGACATAGTCGTACTGTCATATCCGAAGAGACCGGTATTCATGATTTTTTCGAGATCCACGTCCCCGTAATTACATTCGATGATTTCTGCCTTTGGCTGCAGCTCTCTGATTATGCACTTGATACGCTCCCTTTCTTTCGGGGACACTTCGGCAGCCTTGTTCAGGAGAACTATATTGCAGAACTCGATTTGCTGAATCAGCAGGTTTTCAATGTCCTCCTCATCGATGTTCTTCATAACAAGAGTGTCGCCGCAGGCGAATTCGCTCTGCATCCTGAGAGCGTCCACGACTGTTGCGATGCAGTCAAGACGGCAGACTCCGTATTTTGTGTACGGACCTCCAAGGGAAGGAATACTGCAGATTGTCCGGGCTATAGGTTCAGGTTCGCATATCCCGCTGGCTTCAATGACAATGTAGTCGAATTTCTGCGCTTTTGTCAGTTCGAAAAGCTGTTCTATGAGGTCGGCTTTCAAAGTACAGCAGATACATCCGTTCTGCAGGGCTACGAGACTTTCCTCCTTCTTGCCTACGACTCCGCCTTTCTGAATCATTGCGGCGTCAATGTTCACCTCGCCTATGTCATTGACTATTACGGCAAAACGTATGCCCTCCCTGTTGTTGAGAATTCTATTGAGCAAGGTTGTCTTTCCGCTTCCGAGATAGCCGGTAAGAAGCAGTACCGGGATTTCTTTGTTTTCCATGATATTCTATGTTATTGACAGAATGTCAGTGTGACATTCTTCTTTATGAAAAGTCAAAGTCTGTGCCTTTCGTGAAAAATCGCTACGTTCCGTTGCTGCGCATCCGGGAAGATAGGATGCGGTTCGACCTTTGGTCGCCACTTTTCTCGCCTCTGCATGGTGAAAACGAAGTTTTCCCTCTGCTCTCGGCTTACCGAAAAGGTTCGGCATAGCCAAAATAAATTTTGTCTCTGCACTCGGCTTTCACTATCTTTGTCAGACAATCAAAAATAAGAGAAACAGGATATGCCGGAAAAACACGCAGTGGAACAGATGTTTGACAACATCGCTCCCGAATATGACGCACTTAACCATCTTCTTTCGCTGGATATTGACAAATGGTGGAGACATCTGGCTGTCAGACAGGCGGCTGACAGGCATAAGAGCCAGAATATTCTTGACGTGGCCTGCGGAACAGGTGATTTTTCGATTGCTCTTGCGCGTTATGCAAGTAAATCGTCAGTCATAGGTGTAGACTTGTCGGAAGGGATGATGCAGAAAGGCAGGGAAAAAGTGATGAAGGCCGGATTGTCGGGCTCAATCAGGATGATAAAAGGGGATTGTGAGGCATTGGAATTTGCGGACAGCAGTTTTGACGCAGTCTGTGCGGGCTTCGGGGTGAGAAATTTCGAACATCTTGAACAGGGCCTTAGGGAAATGCTCCGTGTGCTCCGTCCTGGAGGAAAATTAGTCATTCTTGAATTGTCTGTCCCTCGCACCCCGGTGCTGAAGTTCCTCTATAAAATCTATTTTACGAAAATACTTCCTTCAATCGGCGGCCATTATTCAGGCAACAAATCCGCCTACAAATATCTGCCGGCATCAGTGCTGCGTTTCCCTCTGCCTAAGGAGTTCAAGGAGATTTTGAGGAGTTGCGGCTATTCTGACATACGCCACCGTGCCCTCACTTTCGGCATCTGCCGTCTCTATACTGCGGTAAAGCCTAAATATGATAAATATTGAATCCCGCTGCGATGCAGATTGCAAGCAGGAAAGTCGCCATGACCAGCATAGGCAGGTATTTGTCGAGTTCTTTTCCGGATTTTTTCCATACCCCGAAAAGATGGATGACATAAACCGGCAGCGTAATTACGAACAATGCATGCCACCAGTCGAAAATCCTGCAACCGAACACATAGACAATCATCATTGCCCATCCTCCGCACACAAGCAGGGTCTGATATATCCTTGCCTTGCGCTCACCCAGCCTGATGGCAACTGTGACTCTTGTCTCGGCATCGCTTTTCATATCCCTTATGTTGTTGATATTCAGAACTGCTACGCTGAACAATCCGATTGCTGAGGCAGGGAGAATCAGGTACCAGCTCGGAATTTCATGCGCAACGATGAAATAGGAACCCAATACAGTCGCAAGTCCGAAGAAAGTGAATACGGCTATGTCTCCATGTCCTCTGTAACCGTAAGGATTGTTGCCGAGGGTGTAGCGCATGGCAGCCATAATGGCGAACACTCCGAGAATCAGGAGCATCACAGGTTCGAGCTGCATCAGAGTTCCGTATGAACTGAAAATCATTCCGAGACCTGATGCGCAACTTGCTGCAATCCAGAATATTATCATGCCCTTGTAATCTTTGTCGGAGATTTTGCCGTAAGAATACTGTGGCCCGACTCTGTCATCCCTGTCAGTATCATGAAGCAGGTCTCCGTATTCATTGGACACATTGGACAGTATCTGGAGACAGACCGCTGTGAGGGCTACGAGTGAAGCTGTGAGCCAGTTGATTTCGTAATCTGCCCAGGCCAGACCGATTCCGGTGATTATTCCGGCAAGTGAGAGAGGCAGGGTCCTGAACCTTGCCGATTTGAGATAATATTTGAATTTACCCATCGTTTTGTACTTTTTCAGTGCACGAAGATACGCAAAGTAGGGAATATGGACAAATTTGTTCGGCAATAATGTGGGTGCGGACTGTTTTGCATTATCTGGAATTCTGTCTAAATTTGCAGACTTTGACGCAAATCTGCAATTATGGAAGATAACAGAACAAACGAGGGCCTGAATGTGCTCGGCAAAAAGACGGATTACCGCTATGATTACGCTCCGGCAGTTTTGGAGACTTTTACGAACAGGCATCAGGACAATGATTACTGGGTACAGTTCAACTGTCCCGAATTTACGAGCCTGTGTCCGATTACGGGACAGCCTGATTTTGCGGAAATACGCATCTCATATATTCCTGACGTGAAGATGGTTGAATCGAAAAGTCTCAAACTCTACCTTTTCAGTTTCCGCAACCACGGCGATTTCCATGAAGACTGCGTAAACAAAATCATGAAGGACCTTGTCCGGCTTATGGACCCGAAATATATCGAAGTCACCGGCATATTCACTCCGCGCGGCGGCATATCCATATATCCTTACGCCAATTACGGCCGGCCCGGTACAAAGTACGAAGCTATGGCAGAGCACCGTATGCTGAACCGTCAGATGTGATGTTCTGCAGCCATATCCGGAAACCCGCCAGAGTTCACGAAATATAATTGTAACTTATGAAAAAAGTTGTTTCATTTTCAGTTTTCCTCCTTATAGGACTTGTAGTCTCCCAGTTTCTTCCTGCTTGGGCAGGAGATTCGTTTTCAAGTGTCAAGTTGCTGACTGACACTCTTTTGTATGTCTGTCTTGCCTACATTATGATCAATGTGGGACGAGACTTCGAAATAGACAAGAAACGTTGGAAATCCTACGCCTTGGATTATTTCGTGGCTATGGTAGCTGCTGCCATGCCGTGGCTTCTCATCGCGCTTTACTATGTTTTCGTGCTTTTCCCGAGTTCGCAATGGGGGAGTTGGGAGCTGTGGAAGGAAACTTTGCTGATCAGCCGTTTTGCGGCACCGACTTCAGCCGGCATCCTTTTCACCATGCTTGCTGCGCTGAAACTCAAATCAAGCTGGATGTACAAGAAGATACAGGTCTTGGCTATTTTCGATGACCTCGACACCATTCTGCTGATGATTCCGCTTCAAATATGCATTATAGGTTTGAAATGGCAAATGGCTGTCGTGCTTGTGGTTGTGGTCGCACTAATCTATTTCGGATGGAAGTGCATGGACCGTTACCGCATGAGGCAAAGCTGGAAGTTCATATTGCTTTATGCCGTCATTGTGATCATATTTACCCAAGGTATATATCAGATTTCTGAAACCCTTCTCGGGCCACATGAAGGCGTGCATATCGAAGTCCTGCTTCCTGCATTCATTCTCGGAGTAGTGATGAAGACAAAGCATATTGACAGCGACACAGAGGAGAATATTTCGACAGCCATTTCGTATATATTCATGTTCCTTGTAGGACTCAGCATGCCTCAGTTTATCGGGGTGGACATGGCTGCCGCGGCAGAGGCAAATGAGGTTTCATCCCTGCCTATGATGTCCTGGGGAACCATTGCGCTGCATGTCCTGATAGTTTCACTGTTGTCAAATATAGGGAAACTTATGCCGCTGGCTTTCTACCGTGACCGCAAGTTCAGTGAGAGACTGGCTCTTTCTATCGGTATGTTCACCCGCGGTGAAGTCGGTGCCGGTGTCATTTTCATCGCCCTCAGCTACAACCTCGGAGGTCCGCTTCTGCTGATTTCGGTGCTGACGATAGTGCTTAACCTGCTGCTTACAGGTGTTTTCATAATGATTGTCAAGCGTCTGGCTCTCCGCACCTACACTCCGGATCTGAATTAGTGCCGCGGAGGCAGTCAGCCGTTGGCTGACTGGGGATTGAGAAAAGAGGGACCGACCCAAAAGTACTTGGATTGTCATTTCGACTAAGCGAAGCGCATGGAGAAATCTAAAATAGATCTCTCCACTCGCGAAGCTCGGTCGAGATGACAGGCTTTGAGTCGCCCCCCCATATCCGTTATGTCAAGCCCTACGGCTTGACATAACGGATGTTGAAGCCAAGGGAAATATATGGATTGAAATCCTCGCCGAGGTGTGACTCCAAAACCTTTATTGCCCGTTCCTTGGTGGCATTGTTGAATTCTTTAAGTTTCTTGACTTCCTCAATCAAGGCCGGGATGTCTTCGGCTCGTACCATGGTAAAGGACGGTTTCAATACGAAACTGACAGGCATATATACTCCGTTCCCGCAGTCCCTCGCTTCGCAGCGTATGGACTCTCCCTCGCCCCTCATGTAGATCTGGAGTTTAAGGACGCCCCAGTCATCTTCTACGATATGTGCGACAGTCTTGACATTGGCCCTTGAGGTGTATTCTACCACATCCACGAGCTTGTCTCCGTATGCGTAAGTTCCTGTATGGACGAATTTGTGCTTCCTGGAAAAATCTTCGCCCCAGGCAGTTGCAGTCTCATACAGGATTTTATAAAGGTCAATCAGTTCAAAGAGTGAAAGAAGGTTTGCCTGAACCTTTTTCGGAAGGTCCTGTCCTTTGATAAGTTTCTTGTTGTAATCGGTCGCTTTCCCCCTCCTGACCACCCGGCTCATCTGTACGGAAGCGACAAGTTCATCCTCTTCCAGGCAATAGCGTACCAAAGGACCGTAGCCTTTGACCGCAGCGGCGAATTTCATCGTTCCGGTGGCAATTTTGGGAAGTACGCCTGCTACGACCGGAATTTCGTGTGTTGCTACATCATATCTTATATCGCATTGGTAATCAGATTGCTTCTTTTTGTTTTCCTTGCTCTTGGCCCATAGACTTGACAAAATGTAATCTACCGGGCTCATACCCTCAGGCGTGACAAAGGCCGAACTGAGCATAAGCAGCTGTGGCTCTAAAATCACGTCATCCAGAGTAGTGTCATATCTGGTGTCTACCTCAATGAAGCGGATCTCATATCCTATTCTGGAAAACTCAAGCGTCGTTTTTCCGGTTCTGTTGAGTTCTATGATGAAATTTCCGTCTTCGTCACTCTGAGTCCCTATTCCTTCCTCCTTGTTGTAGACCATTACGTAGTCTCCGGGAACGACGGTGCTGTCTTTCAGAAACACCCGCCCTTGAATGATTCCGGCAAAAGAGGGGAGGGACAGCAATATGCAGACATATGTCAGAAAAAACCTACGCATAAATTCTCATTCAAAAGTAGACGGTAGCAGGTGAAGTCGTTTTTTGCGCTCCGGATTCACCCGCAAAGCGTCTGCAAGTTAAGCAAAAGCCCCAAAGTCAGCAAATATTGTGCAAGAAATCTTGTCCGGAAAATAAATTATGTCTATCTTTGCCGTCCCTTTCAGGGGATATGGTTTACATAGACAACTAAATTTATAAAACAATGAAAAAAGGAATTCATCCCGAAACCTACCGTCTTGTAGCTTTCAAGGATATGTCAAACGATCAGGTCTTCATTACAAGATCCTGCGCAAACACTCGTGAAACAATCGAAATCGAAGGTGTTGAGTATCCGGTCGTAAAGGTCGAAATCTCAAATACTTCACATCCTTTCTATACGGGAAAGATGAAACTCGTCGACACCGCAGGCCGTGTGGACAAGTTCTACCAGAGATACGCCAACAAGAAGAAATAAGACATCTTTTGGTAACAATCACTCGAAAGGGGCTGTGTCAAAATGCAAATTTGGTACAGCCTCTTCAAGTTTGTTACTTAAGTTTAGCAAGTCTTTCCAATGACGTTCAATCAAATAATCGAGACTTGCGAAACTTGAATCTGTCAGAATCAGTTTTGACTTATGTTTACGGAAAACCTGGCACATTTCGTTCACGGAGCCGCGCTGATGTTCTTTATTTCCCTCAGTATCAGGATATATCCTTTGAGGATGGAGAACAGGATGTTGCGTATTCTTTTCTTCAGTATGGTCTTTATGACTTTTCTGGAGATCAAGGATATGGTCTACCTTGTAGAGGGCATATGGTATGACAGCTATGCTTCAAGGCTGTGTATGAGTCTGGATATGGTGTATGTGCCTCTTATGG
>CABQAB010000003.1 GCA_902461985.1 uncultured Bacteroidales bacterium
TGTTTTCCACCATATTAAATATTATCTTGGTGTGCTATCGTGTAAATGTGGCTGATGCCGGGAACATTGCAGAGGCTTATGAAAAGACCAAAGAAGAAGCCGGATATATAGACATACTGATTAACTGCGCCGGTGTCGTCAAGGGAAACGAGACTTTCGACAGACAGAGGGTTTCGGACATAAGGCTGACGATGGACGTGAATGCAACCGCGCCTATGCTCGTTGCCTTGGAGATAATGCCGGACATGGTCCGCAGAAACAGCGGTCACATCTGCAACATCGCTTCAGCTGCCGGACTCCTCGGGGTGCCTAAGCTTTCAGTCTACTGCGCCAGCAAATGGGCCGTGGTAGGATGGAGCGAGTCAATGAGGATTGAACTCAAAATGGCCCGCAGCAAGGTCAAGGTCAGTTGCATAGCACCGTATTTCATCAATACGGGAATGTTTGACGGCGTGAAGTCGAAGGTTTTCAACATTCTCGAACCGGAAAAGGCTGCAGCGGACATTCTCAAGGCAATCCGCCGCGACAAGGATTTCAAGGGACTGCCTTTCGGCTATCATTTCGTCAGATTCTGGCAGGGAATATTGCCGAATTCACTTTTTGACTTTATCTTCGGCAAAATTTTCGGCGTCTATTCTGTAATGGACCACTTTACCGGAAGAAAAAGCAGTAAAGGAAATATTGGCGCAGGCCGGAAAGCAGCATAACCGAGAAAGTCCCCCTGTCATATTGAGCGGCTGCAGGGACACGAAAGATCTGATATATGGAAAACACAAGTTCGGAAAGGATTGCAGCCATAGCGGCTGCCCAGAAGCAATGGTTCAGAGACAGTGACAGGCACGACATAAAGTCCCGCAAAGAGTCACTGCGCAAACTCAAGTCAGCCATCCTGAAATGGCAGAAAGATTTGGAGGAAGCCCTGTGGACAGACCTTCACAAAAGCCCTGAGGAGGCTCTGCTCACTGAAACCAGCATTGTTCTCGGAGAGATTGACAATCATCTCAGGCACATAGATTCGTGGGCATCCGGGCATTGCAGGCGCACTCCGCTCAAAATGTTTCCTTCACGCAGCCGTGTCATGAGCGAACCTTTAGGCAATGCCCTGATTATATCTCCATGGAACTATCCCGTGCAGCTTCTGCTGAATCCGCTCGTAGGTGCGCTTTCGGCAGGCTGTACGGCCATGCTGAAGCCGTCTCCTTATGTGCCCCATGTTTCCTCAGTCATTGAGCAAATGATTTCGGAGACTTTTCCGGAATCACAAGTTGCGGTTGTGCAGGGGAACAGGGAAGTGAATGCCCAGCTCCTGTCTCTGAAGTGGGACATAATCTTCTTCACCGGCAGCCCGGCTCTCGGCAGGACTGTCATGGAGGCGGCTGCAAAGAACCTTACTCCAGTGGTGCTGGAACTCGGCGGCAAATCTCCATGCATCGTGGACAGGGATGCCGACTTGGAGACCGCCGCCAAAAGGATTGCCTGGGGCAAAGCCCTCAATGCCGGACAGACTTGCATAGCCCCGGACTATCTTTTAGTGCATAAAAACGTCAAGGCGGAGTTCCTGACGCTGCTCGCCGGAAAATTCACCGAACTTTTAGGCGAGAATCCAAAGGCGAGCCGTCATTTCGTGAGAATTGTCAATGACAGGGCATTTGAACGTCTCAAATCATATTTGGACTGCGGAAAAATCGTTTCCGGAGGTCACACAGATGCTTCCGAACGCTATTTTGAACCTACAATATTGGATAATGTCAGTCCAGATTCCGCTGTTATGCAGGAGGAAATTTTCGGACCTGTATTTCCTGTCATTGACTTTGAAACTGCCGATGAAGCAGTTGATTTCATAAATGCCCGTCCGAAACCTTTAGCCCTGTACTATTTCGGGAAAAGCGGCAGAAAAATACTCTCGCGCACAACATCAGGCGGAGCGTGCATCAATGACACCATCATGCACATCGCCAACGAGAACCTGCCTTTCGGCGGTGTAGGCAATTCCGGGATGTCATCCTACCATGGCAAGGAGAGCTTCGATGTCTTTTCGCATTATCGCGCTGTCGTCAGCACTACCACGAAACTCGACCTGCCGTTCCGATATATGCCTTACAGGCTGTTCGGATTGACCAAGAAACTGCTTTAGCAGTCTCTGCGTCTGAATTCGGCTACGGTGATTGCAGTGGCCACGGCCGCATTCAGTGATTCGCTGCCGTGTCTGTCAGCCGGGTAAGGCGGGATGTAAAGCCTTCTGTTTATATGAGTTGAGAGGCTCGCGGAGATTCCGTGGGCCTCATTTCCGATAACTATGACGGCCGGAGCTGTCTTTCCGCAGTCCAGGGCCTGCCTGTATATGTTGTCGCCGTCAAGAAAGGTTCCGTACACATTTCCCCCGCAGGCAACGACGTCATCAGCGAGTTTCTCAAGGGAGCATCTGTGGATTCTGACTCTGAAAACTGCTCCCATCGTCGCCTGCACGACTTTGGGATTGAAAGTCTCCACGGTGTCTTCAGAAACGAAGATGTCAGAGATTCCGAACCAGTCTGCAATGCGGACAATCGTGCCGAGATTGCCGGGGTCCCTTATGCCGTCAAGCGCAAGATATAGACCGCTATTCCGGAGCACTTCACCATAACCTGCCTTTTCTTCCGGCTTTGATACGACTGCAAGCACCGGAGAAGGGGAGTCCAACGCCGTCATACGAGACATAGCCGTCTGCCCGATTTCTTCAATCCTGTAAACCTTGCGGACCTCAAAACCAGAAACAAGAGCCTCCGAGACCATTTTTTCCCCCTCGACCACAAAGCACCCGTGCTCTTCCCGGGCCTTTTTCTGCGACAGCGACCTGACAAACTTGATTTCGCTGCTTCCGGGCATCTCCGCAATTTTGGAGACAATCTGACTTTTAGCCATACATCTGATATATTAGTGCTGCAAATATAGAAGTTGTTTTGAAATTTTTAAAAATTTCAAAACAGCTTCCTACCCTTATTATTGATAAATTCATATAATTGGGTCTATTCCAGAGCGGTTATTTGACTATCAAGGATTATGACAGACTGTCGAGTCAGCCATGATTTTTTTGTCTCCACCTTATAATTTATATTGAATTTCTTTTTACCTTTGTCCGTTGGACTGCTATGACCAAAAATTGTAACAGGAGATTGATACCACCGTTGCAATTATGCGGTACTGTCTGCGCCGGGCCAAGTGTAGTGATGTCTAAAAAACAAAACTGTACGAAGCGGGCTTTGGGTGGGATGTAGTCCAAGACATATTGAAGGCGTTTACTTACGCTGTGTTTGGGACGTGTCGAATCTAGCAAATTTGAAAATCCAGTCTTGAATATAGCAACGGTAGATGTCCCGGGTGTGACTATATCAGCCTTGTTTTAATTGGTCGGCATGTAATGTATCCGGATGATTGTCAAGTAGTCTTGATGATTATGCTTATGATTTTGAGGGTACGGCATTGTCGCTGTTATTTGCAGGCATATATTCATATCGGCGTGGGCTCTAACGTTGTCTATTCTTCTGGATTGGGCAATGCTAGAGCCTTGACACGTGGAACAGACAACAGTAGGTTCCACGCTTTTTTATGTCCATAAGTTTTGTGTACTAAAGCCGAAAGGCAATTATTAAATTTCAAATCTTTCAAATTATGGACAAAAACAAACAAAACGAAGAGTTGCAAAGCAGACGCGAATTCTTCAAATCAGCTGCAAAAAGCGTGCTCCCGATTTTAGGAGCCGTAGTGCTGGCAAGTAATCCTGTCATCGCCAAAGCTGCCGAAACTTCTATGGGATGTAACAATTCTTGTTCACGTGGTTGTGCCTCATATTGTACCGGGAGATGCCAGACTACATGTAATACCAGTTGCAAAAATCATTGTCGTGATAATTGTGGTGCTACATGTAAGTATACATGTTCGGGAAAATGCACAAATAATAACAAGTATTAAGAATTCAATGAGGACGTGTAGACGATTTAGTGTAACACGTCCTCGTAATATACAGTATGCGAAAGTTAGTTATCAAAGAAAACGATCATGGATGGGAAGATGGAATGTCTAAGAACATCACATTCATTGTCACCAAAGACTGTCAGTTAGCGTGTAAATACTGCTATCTGGTAGGAAAGAATACCAAAGAGCGTATGTCCTGGGAGGTTGCAAAACAGGCTATTGATTACATTCTTGACCATGAAAGTGATTTCAAGGAAGAGAGTGTAGTATGGGACTTTATCGGTGGCGAACCATTTTTGGAAATAGAGCTGATTGATAAAATTTGCGATTACCTAAAAATGGAAATGTATCGGAGAAACCATCATTGGTTCAATTCTTACCGTTTCTCATTTTCTACTAATGGAATCAATTATCATACAGATAAGGTGCAGGATTTTATAAAGAAAAACCACGACCATCTCAGTATTGGGATTACCATAGACGGAACAAAACGCAAACATGACCTTAACCGAATATGGAAGACTCCGGAAATGGAGCAGGGACTAGTTTCAAAACTGGAGGACGAGCGTGGTTCGTATGATGATGTCGTAAAAAACATTCCGCTTTGGTTGAAACAATTTCCAGGAGGAGGCACAAAGGTTACAATTAGCAGTGCTGACATTCCGTATATCAAGGAAAGTGTGTTGCATCTGTACTCTTTGGGTATTCACGAAGTAAATATCAACTGTGTTTTTGAAAATGTGTGGCATGAAGGTGACGACACATTGCTCGAGAATCAATTGATATCTCTTGCCGATGCTATTATTGATGGAGAGTATTACAACGAGTATGCCTGCTCTTTTTTCACAGAACATATAGGAAAACCTATGGACTGTGTACTTGAAAATCAGAATTGGTGCGGAGCCGGAAAAATGCTTGCCATTGACGCTGCTGGCAATTTTTATCCTTGCACCCGTTTTGCCCAGTACTCATTGCGAGATAAAAAGGCTTGGATAATCGGCAATGTGAATGACGGTATTGACAAGAACCGTCTGCGTCCGTTCCTGATGCTTGACCGCTGTACCCAATCGTTACCGGAATGTGTTGACTGTGAGGTCGCAAGCGGATGTGCATGGTGCCAGGGAGAGAATTACGATGCAGCGGACACTTCAACGATTTATCAGCGTTCAACTGCAATCTGCAAAATGCACAAAGCGAGAGTCAGAGCCAATAACTACTATTGGAACAAACTTTACCGTAAGCTTGAACTTGAAGGTATTGCCAAAGAGGAAGCGGAGAAACATATCAAGAATACTAATTCAGAAAAATGCTGATGCCTATGTTGAAATATTTGATTGTACAGCTTGATGACACGAGTACTTCTTATTGTCATTATGAAAACGGAAAATCAGAAGTAAGACTTATCTCCTTGAATGATTTGAAAGCCGGTATTTTTTATGCTATGAAGGAGAATCTGATGATTCAGTTCGTTTATCCGGAGTATGAACTACCCAAAGACTACAAGGAGACGATAAACAGCATTGACCATAGCGATATCGTTTCTTGCCGATGTCTGGATGAGACGTTAAGGAAGCAGGCGGATGTAGTTGTATTCAATGGTTTGTCTGAATTGGTTTCGTATGATTTTCAGAGCAATATGACCTGTGTCGTCAGAACCGGCAAAGCTGAATTATTTGAAAAACACCAACTTTTGAAAGACCTTGTGTCGAAAGTTCTAAGAATAAATCTGGTCATTAAAGATATTGAGACTTTTGGGGAATCTGATTTTGAAAAATACATAAGAATTCTTGATGATTTTTCTGAGGGTATTGAAAGACTGTATGTTGAGGGTAAAAGTCCTCAATTGAATATTATGACTGACCGGATGATACTTGACAGGATGAATAACTGCAATGCCGGATGGGAGAACATAACTCTTGCTCCTGACGGGAAGTTTTATGTATGTCCGGCTTTTTATTGTGCTCCAGAAATGGATGGAAGAGAAAAGTCCATATGCGAACAATGTGAAAAGGGATATTCTATCGGAGATTTGTATTTAGGGCCTGATATTAATAATCCTCAATTATATCGCCTTGCTCATGCTCCGATATGCCGAAATTGCGATGCTTATCAGTGCAGACGTTGTATCTGGCTGAACAGGAAGACCACGTGCGAAGTGAATACTCCAAGCCACGAACAATGTGTCGTTGCCTACTTGGAACGCAATGCAAGCCGTGAACTTCTGAACCGAATCAGAAAGTACGGAACATTCCTCCCGGAGAAAGGAGAAATAAAGGAGATTGATTATCTTGATCCGTTTGATCAGAATAAAATGTGGTAGAAGCAAAACAAATGTTATAAACTATGGAGATTTAAATGAATAGTTAAATAGTCATTATGGAAAAAGTAATATCAAGACGTTCCTTTTTCAGGAGGGGTATATGTGATTTATTGCCAATTCTATTGGTGTCAATAGCTTCGAATACGGATGTTTATGCTAAACGATTTCAGAATAATTATGTAGGTGAATGCAATGGTAATTGCATGAATTCTTGTTCTAGTAGCTGCACAGACGGATGTGTGAATGGCTGTACTGAAACATGTTCTACTGCATGTCAGCGGAAATGCGGAAATACTTGTGCCAGTAGTTGTACGTCTTGTACTCATACTTGTCTTCATGTTTGTCGAGAGGCTTGTACCTCTTGTACTCATGTTTCAAAGTAGAAAAACGTTTTATTTACGATATTATGAAAAAAGGAAAACATGATTTGATCTCACGAAGAGATTTCTTTAAGAAAGTAAGCTCTAAGGCTCTTCCGTTTCTGGCTCTTACTCTTGCTTCATCCCCCATATTGACTGTTACAGCAAAGGCAGCCACTAAAGCACCTTCAGGATGCTATATGGGCACATGCATGGGCACTTGTTATACAGGTTGTATGATGAGTTGTAATACCAGTTGTTTAAATGGGTGTTATACTTCGTGTGTCAGTCAGTGCGCAATGATGTGTAACAGCGGATGCCATGGTGGATGTAATGATACTTGTGCTCACGGATGCTCTTCTTGTGTTGCTGAGTGTAGACTTGGATGTGGAAAAGGTTGTTCTGGAACTTGTATAGCAAACTGCGCAAGTTATTCAGAACATCCTACTTATGATTAGAATTTAATAACAGATCTTAAAATTATGATAAGAAGAATTTTTTATTTATTAGTGTTTGCTATCACTGTGTCATCAGCAAATGCTTTTGCATGTAATTCTGAGCGGTCATCGCAATTGATTGAAACTTCAATTCAGGCTCCGAATAATGGAACTTATATGCGTACTCAGTATACCGTGGATGTTTATACAGAAAGCGGACATAAAAAAGGAAGTTTTACTGTTTATCTGCATCAGGGTAAGAAATATATAAGTTTCAACAGGACATGGATATGTATACAAGGGAAAAACCGTTTCTTCTATAGTGGGAATTGGTATGTGATAAAATAATTGAATTTAAGATAAAATACTTAGATGTTATGAAAAAGCTGATAGCAATTTTGTCTTTTTGTATAATCTCGACGTTTTCTTTAATGGCCCAATCGTCAATTGGAAGTGTATATGGTGTTACATTGGGTGATACTCAAAGATCTGTAATCTATGCACTTGATTCTCAAGGAAAGTCTGGAAGTTTGGAAACTTTTGAAGATGGAACCCGATGCTATGAAATTTCATCTCCAACACTTGGCAGTTGTACATTTCAATATGCTTGTTTCTATTTTAAAAATGCTAAGCTGAATAAGGTAGTTTTTTATTCAAACGATGGAGGAGCAATGGACACAAACTTTCAAGGAGCATTCAATGCGTATGACAACTTTATTTCGAATGGTGATAGATTCCAACGAATTTTTCGTACTATGAAATTTGATTTGACGGACAAGTATGGAATTCCACAACTAGAGGATGACGAAAAAGCAATTTGGAAATCAGGAGACAATCAAATTATTCTTGAATATTCATTTAAGGACGAACCAATGGGGTATGGTTGGCGCAACGGATCTACTATAGTCTCTGTTTCCTATTGTAAATCGGCTCAATCTTCTGTGAATTACTGACAAGTAAAACGGCATCACTATTATGAAAAATTTTAAAGCATTAATGACTGTGCTGTTTGTTGGCACAATGTTGATTATTTCCGGATGCGATAAAGAAAACGGAAGTATCGATTATGGGGATAATGGTTCATCTTCAAGCAAGGTTACTATGCCGTCATTCGACAAATTCTTATCTACAGTCGATACGGATGGTTTCGCTATAAGAGCCCGATTCAAGACCGGAGGTGACAGGGAAAGCAATGTCCGTGCAACTGTGCATTGGAAGAATTATTCAGGCAGGCCGTCTTCAACGCCGGGAAAAAGTGATTTGACAAAATCAGAGAATATGCGCCAGCGGGATGTGACCTATCATAATACTGGCTCAAAGAAAGGAATGACTGAGAGTATCGTTTTCGAAAAAGAACATGGCGGATACAATGGCGGAACGTATATCTATTATTACGTGGAGTGTAGCAACAGCAAAGGAACTGCAGTGTCTCCAATTTCTCATGTTATTGTTAAAAGGTAGCAAATTTAAATGGTAAATTAAGGGTATAGGCATATGAAAAAGAAAGTTGTAGGTCAGGTGACCGTAGAAGAAAAGAATGAAATTCAGGCTTTGTTTGAACGCCGTAACGGGCTGAATGAACTGGCAAAGATTGTCACTGCTGATAATTCAGAGTTTTATGAGAGACTCGTGAAGGATATGGGTGAGACAGGTACCAAGTTTCAGAATTGGTGGGATAGAATGGCTGGGAAGTATCAATGGGAGTCTGAAGAGAATGGAAACTGGGAAATCAATTTCGAGACTAATGAAATCATCCTGGTAACTGAATAACTATGGTTGGTCAATTTTTGTTCATCGGTACGACTGAGCTGCTTCTCATAGGGGGCATGGCTCTGCTGCTTTTCGGAGGCAAGAAACTTCCGGAAATGATGCGAGGACTCGGACAGGGAGTGCGGGAGTTCAAGAAAGGTGTTAAGGACATTGAGGAAGATGTTGAGGGCGATGGTGTGAATGTCTCAGCTGAAGAAGATAACCCTCAAACGTTAGAGTCTAAAAAAGATGAAAAGCTAGAGAAATCTGATGGTAAGCAAGAATAGCCAGGGTAAGTTGACATTCGGCGGGCATCTGGAAGTGCTTCGCCGAATGCTTTTCCGTATAATTGCTGTGGTCGGCGTTTTTTCGATAGTCGTTTTTCTATGCAAGGATGCCGTCTGGAAACTGTTGCTTGCACCAAGTGAATACAATTTTTTCACATATCGGTGGATCGAATCTGTACTTAATCGAATCGGCATTGTCTTTCATTTTGATGAATTCCATATAGATTTGATAACTACTGATTTGTCAAGCCAGTTTATGAGACATATAACTACGTCTCTTTATTTGGGACTGCTCGGAGCTTCGCCGTATATTTTGTTTGAGCTGTTTCACTTTGTCGCACCTGCGTTATATGAAAATGAAAAGAAATACTCAGGGATGGCTCTTTTCATTATCTATGTCCTGTTCATATTGGGAGTACTGATGAGTTATTATGTTCTGTTTCCCATATCTTTCAGATTCTTGGGAACTTATAGTGTTGCGGAAAGAGTGCGCAGCACGATTACGCTGGATTCTTATGTATCAACTTTTACAACTTTGACCTTGCTTATGGGAGTGTTTTTTCAACTGCCGGTGATTGCATTTGCACTGGCAAAACTTGGGATTATCAACTTTGATATGCTTTCAAAGTATCGGAAACATGCTTTATTGATAATCATGTTGGTCGCAGCGATAATAACACCTCCGGATTTAATGACATTGGTATTAGTAGCATTGCCATTATACTTGCTGTATGAAGTAAGTATAAAAATAACGTATTTAGTAGACAGACATTTGAATCAGTAGTTGAAAATCAAGAGAATAAACTCCATGACAAGTTTACCAAGTGTATCTAAAAGCAGTCCAGCAGTAAGTGTCAGTTATAAATCATCAGATCCGAAGGAAGCCATTACACCCCCGGAACAAACACAAGGCTTGTTGCTTTTTCTCTCTGTTTTTCGTTATATTTGTCTCACTTTGTGAGCCTATATAGGATGCGCCTTGGTAAAACTCAAACTTCGTTTGGCTTTGCGCCTGGCTTTTGCTATATTTGTCTCATTATATGAAAGTTCACATAGGGTTAGCATTATGTCGTCATCCAATGAGGCGCAGGAGATTATTTGAAATATTAAGTCTGCCGGCAGTGTTATTGCTGTCGGTAGTTTTTCTGTTTTCCTGCAGCACCACGCGGGTGCTCAAAGAAGGGGAGTACAGTCTGGCAAGAGCGAAAGTCAATGTGCTCAACGACAAGGACTTCAAAGAGGGAGAACTGACGCCGTATATCCAGCAGAAGCCGAATTCCTATTTCATTTTCGGATGGAATCCCTTTGTGAGCGTATACAACTGGGCTAACGGCAAAGGCGGTCCATGGGACAGGTTCGTTCAGAAACTCGGAACTGCACCTATCATATATGACGAGACTTTAGTGGACAAATCGGTGAGCAATATCTCCCGGCACCTGGAATATCTCGGCTACTATTTCTCTGATGTCCAGACAGACATCAAGGTCAAGAAAAAGAAGGTCTATGTCACCTACAATGTCCGCCTTGGCAAAAGGTATGTCATTGACAGCATAAGTTACAGCCTTCCGGAAGGGCCGATTGCCAACGATTTCCTCGAAGCGAGCAGAAACTCATTAGTCCGGACCGGTGACTATCTTTCCGAATCCAGGCTCGAAGACGAGAGCACAAGAATCAGTTCTGTCTTGAGAAACCGCGGCTATTTCACTTTCAACAAGCATTACCTTTATTGCGAAGCGGACACGCTCGCCTCCGACGGAAAGGCAAAACTCGAAATAAGCGTAAAGGAATACACCCGTAACGAAACCGAAAAGGAAGCCGTTCCATTCAGGCAATTCACGATTGACAAGATAAACATCTCCTTTCCGAAAAAACTGAAAATCCGCCCCGACGTCATCAAAGGGCTGACATCGATAAAGCCAGGAGACAGCTACAGCGAAGAGGCAATCAACAGCAGTTACACACGTCTGTCATCGCTGAGAATGTTCTCCAGCGTCAATATAGGAATGAGTGCGGTCGATACCAGCCGGCTTCAATGCGACATCAGCCTTCTGCCGTCAAAACTCCAGGGATTCAAACTCAATGCTGAAGTATCCATCAACTCGTCGGGGCTTTTTGGAGTGTCACCGAAAGTTTCCTACTATCACAAGAACATATTCAGGGGAGGGGAATGGCTTAACCTGAGTTTTATGGGCAATTTCCAGTTCAGGTTCAGCGATCACGTCAACTCCAACGAGTTCGGTGTCAGCGGTGGACTCAGTTTCCCGAAATTCCTCTTCCTGCCATACAGACTTTTCCACGGAGCAATACCGAGAACCGAAATAAACGCTTCCTACAACTACCAGAACCGTCCGGAATACACGAGGAACATCATTTCGACTTCATTGGGATTCGGCGGAAACGTACAGTCCAAGTTTTTCTACCAGGTCTATCCGGTCCAGCTGAATGTGGTCAGGCTTTTCAATCTCGACAACGATTTCTACAATTCAATGGAGAGGGACCCGTTTCTCAAAAACGCCTACGAAAACCATTTCGACCTCGGGGCAGGGGGAACCTTGTATTATACGACTGACACCAGCGTCAATCCGAAAAACGATTATTGGTACACCCGTCTGCAATTCGATCTGTCAGGCAACTTCCTGAGTATATTCAAGCCTCTGATGCAGAAGGACGAAGACGGCGACGGGATGATATGGAACACTCAGTACGCCCAGTATGTAAGGGCGGAACTCACCATAGGCAAGACCTGGAGATTCGGCAAGGAAGACAAGCAGGCCTTCGCCACAAGGCTTCTTGCAGGTGCTGGCTGGGCCTACGGAAATTCTTCGTCCCTTCCGTTTGAAAAGCATTTTTACGTAGGAGGGGCCAACAGCATGAGAGGCTGGCAGTCCCGCACCCTCGGTCCGGGACGTTCCCCGAAAGACAATTTCTTCACCATTCCCAACCAGATGGGAGACATGAGACTGGAAGCTAACATGGAATACCGTTTCCCTCTGTTCTGGAAATTCTACGGGGCGGCCTTTGTAGATGCTGGAAATGTCTGGACACTTAAGAGACCTGATTCTGAAATCTCGGAAATATCCAATATATCCTGGCAGAATCTATGGTCTGGTATGGCCCTTAACTGGGGTATAGGTCTGAGGGTGGACCTGGATTTTCTTGTGCTCCGTCTGGATTGGGGACTGAGACTCCACGATCCGGCATTGACGACGGACAGGGGATGGGTCAACCCGAAGAACTGGTTCACCCGCGATGGATATGCGCTTCACTTCGGTGTCGGGTATCCGTTCTAAAACTGCGTTTTAGAACGGATACGGAGTCGCTTGCGACTCCTATTGTCCTCTTAACCCTCAGTCTGCTTCGCAGACAGCATGTTATTTCTTGTAATATTTCGGCCAGAAGACTTCGAGGCGCGCGCGAAGTTCCGCTTCCTTACGGTTCTCGCAAGGTTCATATAACACCGTCCCGGAAAGATCGGCAGGCAGAAACTCCAAGTCAGCGAAATGTCCCGGATAGTCATGGGCGTATCTGTAACCGTCGGAATAGCCGAGGTCCTCCATCAGTTTAGTCGGAGCGTTGCGCAGATACAATGGCACTGCCGAAGTCTGGGTTTCCGATGCCAAAGCCATAGCCTTGTCGATGGCTAAATATGCGGAATTGCTCTTCGGTGAAGTGGCAAGATAAATCGTAGTTTCCGACAATGGTATCCGTGCCTCAGGCATACCGATATTGTGAACGGTCTGGAAACAGGCATTTGCGAGCAGAAGCGCGTTCGGATTTGCCAGTCCTATGTCTTCGGCGGCCAGAATACAAAGCCTGCGTGCGATGAAAAGCGGATCCTCGCCGCCGACAAGCATCCTCGCAAGGTAGTAGACAGCCGCATTCGGATCCGAGCCCCTTACGGATTTGATAAACGCAGATATAATGTCATAGTGCATCTCCCCGCCTTTATCATAAATTGCAATATTCTCTTGCAGAGAAGATGTAACAAGATTGTTTGTAATAACTAAAGGCTCTCCGAGACGATGTGAGGCAACAATGATGTCCAGAATATTGAGCAGTTTACGCGCGTCTCCTGAAGAATAGCGGAACAGGGCTTCAGTCTCTGAGACTTTTATGTCCATTCCACTCAATATTTCGTCTTCCGTAACGGCTTTGCGCAACAGAACTTCAAGATCCTCCTTCTCGAGCGATTTCAGCACGAACACCTGACAACGGGAGAGGAGGGGAGAGATGACCTCGAACGATGGGTTCTCCGTAGTCGCACCGATCAGAATGAAAGTGCCGTCTTCGACTGCCCCCAAAAGGGCGTCCTGCTGGGACTTGCTGAACCTGTGTATTTCATCGATGAACAGAACCGGCGTGGCAGCGGATGAAAACAGCCCTTTCGAGCGGGACTTATCGATGACCTCCCGCACTTCCTTGACTCCTGAACTTACAGCCGACAATGTGTAGAACTCCCTGCCGGCAGACTGCGCCACAATCCTCGCGAGAGTGGTCTTGCCAACCCCGGGAGGGCCCCAGAGAATGAACGAAGTCAGATTTCCGCTCTCAATCATATTGCGCAGCACACAGCCTTCCCCGACAAGATGCTTCTGACCCACATATCCGTCAAGAGTGCGGGGTCTCATTCGTTCTGGAAGAGGTGCCGGCATGATAATGATTGTTCTATTCAATTTTCGCAAGTCTTAACCTTGATTCAAAGTCCATAGGAAAGACTTGCGAAACTTATGTTATTCCATAGTTTTACCGTAGACGCGACGACGCTTGTGCTGTTCTCTGTCAAAATATTTCCACATGGCCTGAATCTGGTCGTTGGTCTCCAGTTCAGACGTCGTTTCTGCATATTTGAAACCCATAGCTTTCAAGCGTGGGAAAAGGTCGGTAATAATCACCGCATTAAGTCCTTTGTTCTGATAATCCTCCCTGACTCCTACAAGAAGCATATTCAATGTGTCACACGGTTTCCAGAAAATGGCCTTGAGCATGTGATACCAGCCGGTAGGGAAGAGTTCTCCGTCACATTTCTGAAGGGCACGGGTAAGGTCAGGCATAGTTACGCCAGCCGCCACCAGATCACCGTTCTCATCTTCTACAAAACTTACCATCCTCAAGTCGAGAAGTGCAAGATACTGCTTTGTATAGGACTCTATCTGCCTGTCAGACAGGAGGGAGAAGCCGTAAAGCTTGTAATAGGTCTGATTGATAAGATCGAAGAACTTGCGGCCGTAATCCTCCTTGTCAATCATCCTGCGGGTCACTTTCCTGACTTTCAGCTTGTATTTGTTCACGACCAGTTCAGAATACTTGTAATACCTCTCAGGTAAAGTCTCCGGAATGGTAATCCTGTATTCTACCCAGTCTGTCTCTTTGGTAAAGCCGAACTTCTCCAGAAATTCAGGATAATATGGATGGTTGTAAATGCCGATCATAGTTGCAAGACGATCGAAACCTTCGACGAGCATTCCTTCAGGATCAAAATCAGTAAATCCCAGCGGCCCGACAATCTGCTTCATGCCTCTTTCCCTGCCCCAGGCCTCTACCTTTTCCAGCAGAGCCTTTGCAACTTCCTCATCGTCGATAAAATCTATCCAGCCGAAACGGACCTGCTCGACCTTCCACGCTTCATTGGCTTTCCTGTTGATTATCGCCATCACCCTTCCGACAAGTTTCCCGTCCTTCTCCGCTAAAAAAGCCTGATGGTCACAAAAATCCATAGCCCCGTTCCTGGCCGGGTCAAAAGTATTGTAATCATCAGAAATCAAAGACGGGGCATAATACTCGTTGCCTTTGTAGAGTCTGTTGGCAAAATATACGAAGTCCTTAAGATCCTTTTTGTCTTTGACTTCCCTTACGATAACTGACATTAGATAATTAGTTTTTATTTGTTTTAGTGCCGTAGAAACCACGGTATTTGCCGAACATGATGTTCAGTCCGACAGTCACTGACGTAGTCATGGCATTGATTGGTATATATTGCGGGGTGACTGAAGTCATCGGGATATACGAATCCGTACCGACAAAGAGATTCAGCCCCGGGAGATGGAAACTCAATGCCGCACCGGCAGACTGTCCGAAAGTGGAGTAGCCGTAGTTTGCTGAAATGCTGAACCAGTTTGCCGGGTCGAGGTTTACATAGAACCTGCCCTCGCTCCAGGTCCTGGCCTTGTCTACTATTTTAGTAGTGGAAAGAAGTCCCACAGAGAGCCTGCTGTAGAACGGCATGTGATACTGCGCTCCGATGTAGATGAGCGGATTCAGCATCCGGGTCTTGCGGACACCAGTATCTGTCGCCTGGATTTTGATGCAGTCCTGAAGCCTTTCACCGACAGCAGAGAAATCGTCTGGAGTGGAGTTTCTGTCAATCACGACATATTCCAAAGGCTTGCCGTCTGAATCTTTAAGGCCTTCTCCCACGTTATAGTTGTTCCATGAGATGAATCCCAAGTCAGTGACTGCTGCCGAGAGCCTGAGACTTTTGAAAAGAGTGACCTCGACTCCTAAATCCACCGCCGCCCCCGCACTTCCGAATGCCTTCCCGATGCTGGAAATGTCATAGTCAGAGAAACTGTCTCCTATTCTTGACCAGTCATACAACCCGTTCTCATCGACGGGTGCATTGACCCCGGCCTGCAGAGCCAAAGCGAGATTGCCTGCAGTAGAGACCATCCATCTGTCCCTCGATGCTTCAAGACGAGTTCCTGCAAGGTTCAGGTCCGCAGCGAGGATGCCGAACAGCACTTTAGCCTTGGCACCGAAGCGCACACATTTGCCGATTGGGAGTGAAAAACCATAAGCAGCAGACATATAAGTCGTCAGGCCGAGAGATGTGTTGTCAAGATTGAAAACATTGCCATTGACTGAGCCTTCCTTGGCGAAACGGAAAAGGTCATAGGGGAGTGACGCATTCACGTCAGCCCTGAGAGAAATCTCGAAAGTATGGAAGAGACGCCTGCCCCAGAACCCGAAAGAAATAATAGGCAGATTCGTACTGAGCTCCAATGAATTGCTGTCCTTGAACTTGCTCAATGCCTGTCCGGCTGCGATTTCCTGATTGAGGAAAGTGGTAAGCCCGCTGCCGTCAGCCTTCGGATAGAGAATCGAGGACAGGGACAGATTCGTGGATGCCGACAAATTGAAGTTGCCAAGTGCCGGGATGCTGAAATAGCCACGGCTGGAGGTCAATGCCGGATTCATTTCGTGGGCGAATGCGTAACCGTCCATGAAGTATCCGCTGCGCATATTCTGTGCTGAAAGACTGAAAGTAAAAATGACAGCCGAAGTGATAAGTATAAGTTTTTTCATGATTCCAATCCTGTTATTCCATATTTTCGTTGTCCTCGCGGGAATTTTCATTTCCCGGATTGATGAATATGCCGTGTTCAGTTCCAAGTACAAGATCTGACAGCGATATGCTCTGGTTGGCATTCAGTACTGCAGTTCTGCCTTCCGGAGATTCTGCCTCAATCTGGATTTCGAGTCCCTGCAATGCCGTTATTACGCTTCCGTCGTCTTTCTTCAAAGTGATTTTCAAAGCGGCGGCAGCAGGATTTTCAATGCTTCCCGCCGGCACTGATGCTCCAGCCTCTCCGTTTACGAACACTCCGATTGCGACTCCGTCGACCGGATTCCCGTCCGCGTCAAGCACCGTTGCCCCTAATTTCACGTCAAGAGGCAGGCTGTTGGCCACTTTGGCATCCACATACAGGTCATTCAGTCCCATTTCGCCCAAATCCACGCCAATGTCCACTTTCTGCGCAGTCTTCAGGCTGAGTCTTCTGAAAGCGAGGGGAGTGTCAAGCCTGTAATCCACATTAACTGAATATGGGGTGTCGAAGTTTACGACGGCATATTCCGAACCGGCCGAGATATAACCCTGGACCGTAGTTTTTTCAATGACCACTTTCGACGGGACAGGATGCAGCAGGGAAGTGAGATTGTCCACTTTCACACTTGTCG
This sequence comes from uncultured Bacteroidales bacterium, assembly GCA_902461985.1. GTDB lineage: Bacteria > Bacteroidota > Bacteroidia > Bacteroidales > UBA932 > Cryptobacteroides. Next base: position 17,060 of record CABQAB010000003.1, read on the forward strand.
CCCCTTCTGACGCGGCAGTGCCGGATTCTGAAAGAATATATGATTTGTCCGTACCGGCAGGCACACGAATCGGAGACTCATCGCCCACGGTGATTCCGGCGGTCTGAGAGCCTTTGCTGTCGTAAGCCGTCAAGTGCGTGAGCACATTGAAGTCCATGGGAGAGCCGTTCTTTGCAGAAATGCAGAAGCACAGGTCGGCAAGCTCAAAATCTATGCTGCCGTCAGAGAAGATTTCCGGAACGTCGGACACGTCTATATTGACGTCATCACACTCAATGACCGGACTCGCTTTGATTTCGGCATCAAGCATGTCAGCGATAACGAACTCAAGGTCGTAGGACACCCTCTGCTCCGGTGATTCGTAAGTATCGAAAATGACATCGGACTGTATACGAGGCTCCACCGAGAATGTCAAGTCCATTCCATGTCCTTCAGTAATGGTCTGTGCTGACAGGTCAAGAGCCTTGATCGGACAGAGGAAAGTCTGTTCGCCCTTCAAAACTCCAGGATTGAACAGAATCTGTCTGCCGTCCGCTGACAAGGAGGCGTTGGCAGAAAATGCATCTTCATCGAAAACCACATATTCAGGAACGTCTATCGCAATAGCATCTTTACCGAACCGCAGACTGCCGCCTGTCGTTCTCATTTTTATTTGAAGACGGGAACTTCCGTCAAGATTGATTCTGCCGATCCGAGTCACAGACTCTTCGATGTCTGACACAGTGACACCGAAACTTCCCTTCAGGCTGCGGGCTATGATGTCTATGGTTTCTTTAGGCAGACTGCTTCCCACAGAAGACTCAAGCAGATGCAGATTGTCGCTGGTCCTTGACATCGAGACCGGGGCAATCCTGACCGGAGCGAACGTATGGGAGACTGAATATCCCTGATCGGGTTCGACAACGATACTGAGCCAGCCCTCCATATCCTTGCGCACGGCGGCGTTATTCTCCAAATCCATCATTTCGCCCAGATTGACTCTCAGGCTGTTTTCATCTATCGGGGCCGGAAGTTCAAGTTTGCCGCCGATATTCATTTCGAGGTCGATAGGCTTTGACAGGTCATATTCCTCATTCACACATGACAGCGCAATAACCGGAATCAACGCATAAGCCAGTTTTTTAAGTTCTTTCATAATGAGTCTGAATCTTGTAGTTGTCTGAGGTCCGCTCTCTCCTTACCCCATAACGAACGGCAAAGGTAGCAAAAATTATGTGAATTGCCCATTTTTCACTAAATTTGCCTCTCCTTTGTCATAGACAACAAAACGACATGAATTTTCTGACAACACTCACGATAGCGGCAGGACTGTCTATGGATGCCTTTGCCGTGTCTGTCTGTAAAGGCATTTCGGTAAAGAAACCAGATTGGAAACAGGCTGTAACAGCCGGCTTATGGTTCGGCGTTTTCCAGGCTGCGATGCCCTTGGCAGGGTATTATGCAGGACTCGGCTTCATCAATGTCATAAGCAGCTGGGATCATTGGATAGCTTTTTTCCTGCTTTTCCTTATTGGAGCCAACATGCTGCGGGAAGGTGTCACTGATTTGAAGAAAGAAGAGGACGGAGTCGAAGACCACCATGCAAATAACTCATTGAGTTTCAAGAATATGCTTATCTGTGCCGTCGCCACGAGCATTGATGCTTTAGCCGTAGGAGTTTCGTTCATAGCCTTTGAGGATATTGATATCTGGGCTGTTGCGGCTGTCATAGGAACTGTAACTTTCGCCATGTCAGTCATTGGAATTCTTGCAGGGTCCAAAATCGGAAGCAAGTTTGCAGGAAAGGCCCAGATTGCCGGCGGTGTGATACTTATTACAATAGGTATAAAGATTTTGCTCGAACATCTGATGGGAATCTGATTGTCAGACATTCCCCACTTATTGTTATGCAATTTATATTATGTTAACTTGAATATGGAAAATACTTCCCTGGCGACAATAAAACCAGAAAAAAGAAACAGACGTTTGAAATGAGGACTAAAAAAGAAATTATTCTCAACAATATCACAATAGAAGCCGTAGCCGCTGAAGGCAAAGCTCTCGCACATGTGGACGGAGCTGTCGTGTTCGTCCAGTTCGCAGTTCCCGGCGATGTGGTTGACATAAAAGTCACCAGGAAGAAAAAGAATTATATGGAAGGCTATATCCTCAATATAGTCAAGCCGTCGGCACACAGACTCGAACCTTTCTGCAAATACTTCGGAATATGCGGAGGATGTAAATGGCAGCCGCTGCCATACGAAATGCAGCTGCAGGCCAAACAGCAGCAGGTATATGACCAGCTTGTACGTATCGGTCATTTGCAAGTACCTGAAATACAGCCGATAATAGGTTCAGAGAAAATCCGGGAATACAGGAATAAACTGGAATTCACCTTTTCCGAAAGACGATGGCTGCATGAAGGAGAAGATCCGGAGTCACTGCGCCCTGAACAAAGGCTTGGCCTGGGTTTCCACGTGGGCCGTTTTTTCGACAAGGTTCTGGACATAGACCGCTGCCATCTCCAGCCCTCCCCTTCCGACGAAATCAGGAATTTCATACGCAAGTATGCGATTGACAACGGATTGACTTTCTTCAACATACGAGAACACCACGGATTTCTCCGGACAATGGTGGTCAGGAACAACCAGAAAGGCGACGTAATGCTGATTCTCTGTTTCTACCACGAGGACACTGAGGCCCGCACACGCCTGTTGGACGCGATTGCGGATGCCTTTCCGCAAATCACATCCCTCTATTATGTAATCAACGGCAAAGCCAACGATTCGATTGCCGACCAGGACTGCATCCTGTATAAGGGAAATGAGGCCATATACGAGGAAATGGAAGGCCTCCGCTTCAAGATAGGTCCGAAATCCTTCTACCAGACCAATTCAGCCCAGGCCCTGAAACTCTATGAGACTGCTCGTGAGTTTGCCGGTCTGACTGGAAACGAGGTGGTCTATGACCTTTACACAGGCACGGGTACGATAGCCCAGTTTGTTGCTGCAAAGGCTTCCAAGGTAGTCGGAATAGAATATGTGGAAGATGCGATTGCTGATGCAAGGATCAATGCCGCCGGGAACGGAATAGACAACTGCGTATTCTATGCCGGGGATATGAAAGATGTCCTTACTTCCGGATTCATAGAAGAGAACGGTCATCCGGACGTGATAATTCTGGACCCTCCGAGAGCCGGAATCCATCCGGACGTAGCCAGTGTTATCCTCGAAGCAAGGCCTGACCGTATGGTGTACGTAAGCTGCAATCCTGCTTCACAGGCAAGAGATCTGGCTGTATTGTGCCAGGATTATGAAATAACTGCCGTAAGGCCTGTCGATATGTTCCCGCAGACCCATCATGTGGAAAATGTAGTCGCTCTAAAATTGAAAAGACAATAATTATGTTCAGTCAGATAATGATTCTTTTGGCAGGGCTTGTCCTGATTCTGCTCGGTGCCAACTGGCTTGTCGACGGCTCGTCAAGCATCGCCAAGAAAGCCGGGGTAAGTGAATTCGTAATCGGCCTTACTATCGTGGGCATAGGCACGTCCATGCCTGAACTGGTGGTCAGCTGCACCGGAGCGATCCAGGGAAGCTCCGACATTGCAATCGGCAACGTAATCGGTTCCAATATCTTCAACGTAATGCTTATTTTAGGGGTTACGGCACTGATATGTCCGGTTACCATCACTAAAAGCAACAGGAACATCGACATTCCGCTGACTTTGGCTGTGACAGTGCTGCTGATACTTTTGGGCATGAAACAGACCTTGTTCGGAATTGGCTCAAACACTATCAGCAGAATCGAAGGCATTCTGATGCTGGCCATGTTTGCACTCTATCTATACGTATCTTTCAAGAAAGGCAAGGGGCAGGAGGACGATGAGGAAGACAATGTCAAGCTTTACAAAACTCCTGTTGCAGTTGTCATGGTTCTCTTCGGATTGGGTGCACTGATAGGAGGCGGTCAGCTTTTCGTGAATTCTGCCGTGCAACTTGCAGAGATGTTCAACGTTTCCGAAAAATTCATCGCAATCACCATACTTGCCGGAGGCACTTCCCTGCCAGAACTCGCGACCTGCGTGGTCGCCGCCACAAAAAAACGTTCCCAGCTTGCTCTCGGCAATATTCTCGGTTCTAACATCTCCAACATCCTGCTTATCATTGGAGCAGCTGCGACAATCCGGCCCCTGTCATTCGGAAATATAAGCGTAATCGACATTACAGCAGTCATCGCTTCATCACTCTTCCTGTTCGTCTGCGGACTCTGCTTCAGGAAACGGGCCAAGCTCGGCATACCAGAAGGAATTATACTGCTGCTTATGGAGGCCGTCTACATGTTCTTGCTGATTCGCTACTCTATTTAGATGATGTCTCCGCTCTTTGTTGGACATGAATACATGAAACAATAATGTTTATATAGATAACAAAAATGTTACAACTCATCCAGACCTCAATTCCGATCATTCCAGCGGACTCTCTGCACATAGCGGACGACGCCCACAAATTCGTAGAGAAGGTCACGACCACACCAATAGACGAACTGTTGCGCGAACTCGGTTCGGACTTGCTTCAGTTCGGTCTGAAGGTAATAGCAGCACTCGTCATCTATATAATCGGGGCATGGCTCATCAAGAGAATCAAGAATCTGCTGAAAAGCATTTTTGAAAAAAGGAATACGGACAAGGCCATCGCATCCTTTACTCTCAGTTTTGCCAACATCACGCTGACTATTCTGCTCATTATCCTTACGGTCGGCACTCTCGGCATCAACACCACTTCCCTTGCTGCGATTCTGGCGGCAGGAGGTATGGCAATCGGTATGGCTCTGAGCGGAACTGTCCAGAATTTCGCCGGAGGCATCATGTTGATTGTGTTCAAGCCGTTCAAGGCAGGCGATTTCATCGAGGCGCAGGGATTCAGCGGCACTGTCAGCGAGGTCAACATAGTGAGCACCAAACTGGTAACTACAGATAACCGTGTTATAGTGCTGCCGAATGGCTCCCTTTCCAGCGGGACCATCAACAACATTTCGCAACGGACAAAACGTAGGGTTGAGTGGAAAATAGGTGTTGAATACGGTAGCGACGTGGATCTCGTGCGCAAAATCATTGCTGAAATTCTGAATGCAGACCAGAGAGTCCTTCATGGCGGGGACGCCCCGGCTGAACCGAGCATTGTCGTTTCAGCACTCTTGGACAGCAGCGTCGAAATCCAGGTCAGATGCTGGACTAAAAGCGAGGACTACTGGGACCTGCTTTATGACATCAACGAGAAAATCTACAAGCAGCTGCCGGCAAACGGAGTACTGTTCCCGTTTCCTCAGCTGGATGTTCATTTGAACAAGGATTAATCCTTGTTCAAATGAACAGTCGGTGCGTGATAATTGCAAACTGCTGCGTTATTTTCAAGATTCGGACTCAGTCATTTACGATAGTAAACTCCTGTCGTCCTCACTTTCAATGCCTTGCATTTTGCTAATTCTGACACACCTTAATGCGGCAACGCAAAATTAGAAATTCTGCATTGCCGCTTTTATCCTAACCCCC
>CABQAB010000004.1 GCA_902461985.1 uncultured Bacteroidales bacterium
TCCAGGACCTCTTCTTGTGGAGATACCTCTACCTCCGACAGGCGCAGCCTGTCACCCCGTAGGGGTAAGCGGACAGGACGGAGTCCTGTCCGGCGTCTGCGTTCCTCCATTGCATTTCGTCACTCCGCCGCGTCCGCTGATGCGGACTCAATGGCGTTGCCATTGAAAAATTCCAGGACCTCTTCTTGTGGAGATACCTCTACCCCCGACAGGCGGAGCCTGTCACGGATATGACAGTTTTCCTTCCTGCTGGATCCTCCCTGCGGCATCACTTGAGTGACATGTAATCTTCGTCTCTGACCGCTTCGAGCCATTCGTTGTATTCCTCTCCGCCGGTCTTGACGTGGGTGGCGATGTGCTGGAACCAGCTGTCCTTCTGCGCACCGTGCCAGTGTTTTATGCCTTCGGGTATATCGATGCTGTCTCCTGGGACGAGTGCTATGGCCTCCTTGCCCCACTCCTGATACCAGCCTTTGCCGCTGACGCAGATAAGAATCTGATGCGCTCCGTGGTGTATGTGCCAGTTGTTCCTGCATCCGGGTTCGAATGTGACGTTGCTGTAGCCTTGAACGGTGGTGTCTTCTTCAGATAGATTCTTTGGCCTCAATGGGGCGAGATAGCTGTCGCCGACGAAATATTGTGCGAAATGCACATTCGGCTCACCCTGCGGGAATTCGCTTTTCAGTGTCAATCCCTTGGCATCAAGCCAGGCGCAGAGTCCATCGATTTGCTGCTCTGTATTGCCCATCGCCACTGCGCCGCGCTTGTGGGATGCGAGTTGTGGCTCGACACCTTTCATTCCCGAAAGGGCTGCGACAGTGACAATCTCCCTGTCTGCGTCTGAGAGTTGGTCGCCGGCGAAGATGTCCCCGAAAAGATGACTTTTCAGATAGTAGTCATCCTGAGGACAGAATTCATAATTGTATGTGCCTCCACCTACAAGGCGGGACTGTACCTGTGTGCCTTGTTCAAGAGCGGCGGATGCATCATCCCACACAACCGGTCTGCTCCATGGTTTGCCTTCCTCATCAAATATGCCTTGTGCCTTTCTCTCGTCGAGAACTGCCTTCAATTTGTTCAGGGCATTCAGGGAACGCGGGAATCCGGTATAGGCATACAGTTGCGAAAATACTTCTTTCAGTTCATTGACAGTTACGCCATTGCTTAGAGCATTTCTTATGGCGGTGCCAAGCTTCTCCATATCGCCTTGTGCTTCAAGGCAGGCACATTCGGCCAGTGATAGCTGACGTGGTGTCAGGCTTAGTGATGATTCATTCATATCAGTGATTGTCTGGGCCTGTATGCTCAAAGCGAGAAACATACAGGCTACGGTTGAAAGAACTTGTTTCATTTTGTTTTATTGCAGATTTGATTTCAAGAATCCGACTATTTCACTCCACGGGATGAAATTGCCCTCTCCACCTTCGTATAGGTCGCAGTGGGTGGCACCGGGAACTATGAGCAGGTGCTTGTTTGCAGCATATTTGCCGCTGGTCAGTTTCTCATAAGCCTCCTCACCGAAATAGCGGCTGTGGGCTTTCTCTCCGTGCACGCTAAGTACGGGGCTGCGGACTTCATCGGCTGCAATCCAAAGATTCTGATTCAGTCTCATAAGCTGGGTCGTGATGTTCCAGCCCATATTCGAGTTCAGCGAACGCGGATGATATCCCCTTTCCGTGGATTTATAATAGGCAACCCAATTATTGTTCATATGGACCATTGGGCCCTGTGCTGTCATCATAATCAAACTATACAAAATGGTGATAATTATCTTCTTCATTCTTTTATATTTTACTTGCCAATTCCCTGGCTTCATTGCTGTTTGTCGCCATTCCTTCGTAAGAGAATCCATACATCCGGGCAAAACGGCTCATCGTGTATTCTCCGTCTTCAATCATCATTTCGGTAGGAGCTGCACCCTGGTATACGAAGAAGAGCCTTTTACCGCTGAAGGTGCTTTCAGGTACATAGCCATAGAATCTCTCCATAAACGTACGCATTGAGGCGCAGATGTTATGCCAATAAACCGGAGAACCCATCACGATGACATCCGCCTCCTTCATCTTTGCCAGAACCTCGTCGAATCGGTCTCCTTCAAGGGCCTGCCCGTAGAAATTGATACGGTAGTCGTTCAGATTGATTGTCTCGTACTGCCTGTCTTCAAGCAGGATCTTTGCCAGAGCCGCGGTATTGCCATCACGGTTCGGGCTGCCGTTTATAAATAAAATCTTCTCCATTGTTGTTTCCTCGTTATTGTTTGCTTCTAACCCATTTTTGCAGCTTGCACTGATTTGGCTGAATGCCATTGCTGCAAGGATTGTCGTTGCGATTTTCAGTAGTACATTGAGTCTCATATCTTTTGTTATTGATTTGTGTTGTTTTACAGTTGCAAAACAACAGAAAATCCCCGAATGGTCCGGTATACGGATTTCGGGGAGAGTTACCATTATTATTGATTCGTACGGCTATCCTGCCCTGAACTGTGTCGGAGTCTTGCCTGTGCGGGTCTTGAAGAAACGGACGAAGTGCTGGGGATATTCAAAACCGAGGCTTTCGCTTATCAGTATGACTGACAGGTTCATATCGCTGAGCCTTTCCTTTGCGGCATTGAGAAGGCAATCGTTAATATAGTCTTTAGCAGTGCGTCCTGTCTCCGTCTTTATCAACTGCCCGAAATAGCCGGTCGACAGGCAGCATTTGTCAGCAAAATATGCAACAGAAGGAAGTCCCTCCTCCGCTGCCTTGCTGCTTATGTATTCCTTGAGCAGGGCATCAAAGCGGAGAACTACCGAGTGGTTGAGCTCGCTGCGGGTTATGAACTGCCTGTCGTAGAAACGGAGACAATAATTGAGCAGCAATTCTATGTTGCTTATTATCAATTCTTTCGTGTGCTTGTCTATGGCGTGGTGCAGTTCTGCCGATATCATTGACAGAACATTTCTGTAAACCTCGATTTCGGAAGTTGACAAGTGCAGGGCTTCATTGCTTGTATATGAGAAGAATTCATATCTGGACATATTGCGTCCGAGCGAAGTGCGTACAAGGAAGTCGGGATGGAAGACCAGTGCGGTCCATTTCGGGTTTGTCACTCCGGGAGCCGGCTGCACGTGGACAGTCTGGCCGGGAGCAAAACTGGTCACCGTCATCTCATCGAAATCGTATTCTGTCCGCCCGTATGATATCTGACAGCCCTTGTTTTCCTTCAGAAATAGGGCATACAGACCGTAATGGACAATCCTTTCCTGGATCTGCATTTGTTTGTCGTAGCGCACTACACTCACCAGGGGGTGCACTGTTTCAAAGCCGTAGAGCTCATTGAACTGCTGGACCGTATTCAGATATAATTCTTCCATAGCCAATTATTTTTGCAAAAATACTCATTTGCCCTAAAAGATATTGTATATGGATTTAGGATTTTTTTACCATTTTACGACACTTAAGCTAACGTCAAATAATTTTTCCTAACTTTATACGATTTTGAACGATGAGTATGAAACCAGGGCGTTAAATAATTGCCAGTATGAAAGAAAGGCCTGACCTTGAGGCAATCTTCTGATTCCACTCTGTCCATAGGGGCAAGTCTTCTGACGGCTCGTCTGGCTGAAGTCTTGCCGGGCGGTTATCTTCGAAGGCAGAGATACCTGCCTACTGAATGCATATATTGCTCGTATTCCTTGCCGAAGGCTTTTATAAGAAACTTTTCTTCCATTAGAATCTGATTGTGGAGAAGTGCTACTGCCAACAGTGTTGCAATAAGCAGAAACGGATTGAAATACATTATACAGACACCGATATAAAACATATCGAATCCGAGGAAAGCGGGATTGCGGCTGAAGCGGTAAATCCCGTCAGTGACCAGATTTGTCTTGTCTTTCAGCGGGATACCTGCACGCCAGTTATTTCGCATATACCATATTGCCAGGAAAAACACAATAGTGCCCGATATTTCCAAAAGCAGTCCGACAATTATCAGATAGATGTCTGAAATCGGATTTACGAATATTATGCTGAGCACCATAGCAAGTACAACCAGATACTGGGCGATTTTCATCGAGAACTCCATATAGAATTCTCTTCCGTGTTTTCCAGATGCCATTTGGTCGACTTTTATGCCTTGCCGTTGCATCAAAAGTAGTTTGGTGAAATATATGCCGTAAAATATTGCCACCAAAGACAATGCTGCGATTCTTAACCAGTTCATTTCTCTAAGAATTATCATTGATACATGCAAAAGTATAAAAAGATATATGCAACTGAATTGCATATATCTTTAATAAATGCGCCTATCGGCGTCTATTATCAATTCCATACCTGACAAGCATGTGCTAATCTTTGCTCCTCTTGAACCATTTGCGGTGGCGGATAGTGTGGACAATGGCGATGAGGATGAAGACGAAGCCGATTTTGCCGTGGATTCCTCCTGTTGTGGAATGACCGTGAATCAGCCATTGAGGTATTGCCGCAAGTCCTGTCAGGGCGGTGAATGTAATCAGTATTGCAAGGGCTTTGGAGGCTCCTGAGGCTTTGCCTGTGAATTTCTTTGCCCATCCTGAGATTTTGCCCCAGTTCATTCTCAGGTGCCAGCAGACAAGTCCTGTCATTGCCAATACCGTGATGAGGTGGATGATTACCCAGAGATTGAATTTCAGACCAAGGACAGGTGCTCCGTGTGATGCTTCAAGTATGATTGAAGTCGCCAGTACTGCCGGGGTGATTGCGAGCAGCGAGATATTGCAGATTTTCAGATTGTTCATATCTATTCTATTTTTTGCAAAGGTATAAGGCAATGGTGTTGGATATATTCTTTATATTTGCCGATGTGTTTTGAAAATTTGCAGATATGGAAAATGCGGTGAAATATGTCCCTGTCGAGCATCTGAATCGTCCGGGCGATGTTGTTGATTGTGATTCCGCGATGGCTGGACGCCCGGCAGCACAGGTATATCATTTCCATTCGACCTTGGAAATGGTCATAGTGAAGAAAGGATGGGTTGACGGTCTTGTCGGTGAGATTTCAGGCAGGATGAATGGAGGGTCGCTTTTCGTCCTCGGAGGGAATCTTCCGCATAAGATACTGGGGTGTTCGCCGGACTGTCGCGCGACCTTGCTGCATATTCCTGGGACAGCGGGCGTTTTCCGGAACTCGGCCAGGGTGCGGAATTCATCCGCAGAAGCAGAAGCGGTCTCGTCTATGAGTCGGAGGATCTGGTGCGGAATATTCTGAATTTGACCAAAAAGATTAGCGGTTCAGAGGGCTTTATGAGGCTTTCCTATCTTATGCAGGTAATCCACATCCTTTGCAATTCCGCTCCGGACAGGACTATTCTTGCGGATATCCCTCAGTCGCATAGGAGATATGATGTGACCACACCGCTTGAACGGGCTCAGGAGTATCTGTATCAGCATTATACGGAAGAATTAAGCCTTGATGAAGTGGCAACTGCCGCCGGAATGGAGAAAACGGCACTTTGCCGGGCGTTCAAAAAGACAACGGGCAATACGATATTGCAGAGTGTCATCAGGATGAGAATCGAGCAGGCTTGTCATCTTCTTCTTACGACATCGCTGAACATTTCCCAGATTGCATGGCAGTGCGGATTCGGCAGCTTTTCGCAGTTCAGTACGCGGTTCCGGCGGCTTGTCGGGATGACACCGGGGGAATACCGTGCTACTCATTAGGACATTACAATAGAGGCGAAGCCGCTTCAAAAACAACCCCCGTGATGCTATTACCGCATATTGCGTCTATTCTCAATCTTATGTCCTCAGGTCTGTCGACCAGTAATTGACCATGGTTCATTCCTGGGAAAACTTCAATATGTGCATCTGGAGCAAGATGTAGAAGATGAGTTGCCTGCGGCTTTGCTACAAACGATTCCTTTGTCCCGTACCAGAAGTGAAGATCGGTATTTCCCACTGACTCCAGTTTCCGGGTATAGATGTCCTTGTACCCGTCCAGTACCGCCCTGCTTTTACCATAAGGCCATATTTTTCTACATTCGTCCAGAAGAACATCATAATAATGCGAGTGAAATACCATCTTCCAGAATCCTGTCCAGTGGTAACATGTCCACACATTGAAACACTGAAAGTAACGCAAAATTCCAACGCTCCATCCTGGCAAAGGTAGTAGCGGTGCGGCATCCAATATGGCATGCCTAATGGTAATTTCGTCCCGCTCAAGCATCCTTGACAAAATCTTTCCTCCCATAGAAAGGCCATAAGCACAATCCAGATGCCCGCCCAGATTCTCTTTGACATACGCGACAGCCTGTCCGGCCTGATCATCAATGCTGGTAAATCTGGAATACTTTCCAAGAATAAAACCATCAACCTCTGCCGTCATTATATAATATCTCTCCTTAAGAAGGTTGATCAGAGGAAGAAATATTTCATAAGAAACTCCTAACCCCGGAAGCAGGAGCAAACTTGTATTTTCTTTTTTTCCGTAGGTATGGATAATCATTTCACTATGGATGTTCTGTCTGCCAATTCCGATTTATCTGCACAAAGATATGTGATTCAGACTGTAATTGCAAGATGCGCGGGTGATTATGCTTACTCGCGGATTCAGAGGCACTTATTACGAATCTCACTGACGGTAGTGGAGGCCTGAAGTGCAGCCTCAGGCTTGGAGCGGACGGAATGACGAGCGGAAAGGACGGAGTCTCGACACCCATTGTCTTTAATCGAAGTGAGTTTTTACGGAGCGAGTTTGGATGGGAAGAGGATTGTTACCCTGTCTTCGCTGAACTTTGTTGGTTTTATTTTAAAAATTAGCAGAATTTATGTCATTCTGCAAAATATAATGAAAACATATAAGTAAACTATTCCGGAAATTTAATATTATTTTGTAATTTTGCAGCTCGAAAAGGATAATATAAATTGTACCATGATACAGGAACTCAGATTCAAGAACTTCAAGTCATTCAAGGATGAGGTGTGCCTTAGCTTTGAAGCTACCAAGGATACAACATTTGAGGATTATCAGGTGGTTGAGGTGGTGCCAGGGGTGCGCCTCTTTCGTTTTGCTATGATATATGGTGCAAATGCCTCGGGTAAATCGAATCTTTTGGATGCCATTGATTTTCTTAGGAATTTCTTTTTTGCCAAACCTGGCGATATGTCGGAGCCGACTGGGGCGATACCATTCAAATTGGATGCTGTTACGCCTAATGAGCCGTCAGAGTTCAGTTTGAAGTTTTATGTAGGGGAAATTAAATATTGGTATGAGCTCAAGTTGACTTCAGCACAGGTCTTGTCTGAAAAGCTTTACTTTTATGAGTCTCACCAGCCGAAAAAACTTTTTGACAGGACACTTGAAAACGGACAGTCTGTCATTGTATTCAATCCGGCCACGGTAAAGATTAGTGCCGCGGCCAAAGAGGAATTGTCATTAAGGTGTCTGTCGAATATGTCTTTCTTTGCAGCAAAGAATCAGGTGAATCTTGCCATAGAGAAGATAGATGTCGCGAAGGAATGGCTGAGAAAGAATCTTATGCCGATGATTCGTCCTACAACCTTGATGTTTGACTATGCCAGCAATAAGATGTATAGCGACGCGGCGTTGAAAGCATATCTGCTTGATTTTGTTCACCTGGCTGACTTTAACATTTCCGACGTGAGGTCTGATAAGGTGTCGGAAGTTGTACCTCAGAGTATTATGAAGATGTTGCTGGCCGATGATAATACTCCGGATGAAGTAAAAGAGAGACTGAAGTCAGAACAATCTTTTACTACGGTACAGACCATGTTCGAGCATACAGTGAAAAACGAGCGCGGCGTTGAGACTTATTTGATGAATACAGAAAGCCAGTCGGAGGGTACGAGAAGGACATTCGGATTGGAGGCGGCTATCTATGAGGCAATGGAAACCGAGTCTTTCCTTTTCGTTGATGAAATAGAGGCTTCTCTTCATCCAGAGCTTGTGGAGTTCATTCTTCAGAAATTCCTTTCAAAGAAGAGTCGGGCTCAGCTGCTTGTCACGACTCACTATGATATGCTTCTCAATTCCGTAGGTGACGACCTTATCCGCAAAGACTCCGTCTGGTTTACGGATAAAATGGAAAGCGGCAGTACGGACTTATATTCTCTTGTCGAGTATAAGGGGCTTAACCGTATATCCTCATTTCAGAAGGCTTATAGGAACGGCGTGTTCGGTGCGCTTCCAAACATTAAAGGGTAAGGGCTATGGGAAGAAAGGTAGAGGTCAGAGCGAAGCATAAGCCTATGCCGACCATAATCGGCGCCGGAATTACGGAGCAGTGGTATTTCACACATTTGAAATTCTTGTATGATTACCAGATAAAGGTGCGTCCTCGGTTTTTCGGGAATGAGACGGCAGATGGAATGGCCAAGAAGATTGCTGAAGTGTTGAATGACGGAGGTATGGCTATCTGTGTATTTGATGCCATCAGATAATGCTGTCGAGCCACTGCATAACTTTAAAAATTTTCTGAGCTATTTTTGATTATGAAGTATATAAAAACAGGACAATGCATATGGTGTGGTAAAAAAGAGACGGAAGATTTTTGGGTGTCCAGATCTACAAGTTATTGACAAAACTGGTTATCTTTAGCCACTTAAGACCTGGAAACATTAACGAACTGTATTGTACGACATTACCCTCTGTACGGTATCTTCGAATATAAGATACTAATGTTAGGTCCTATTATTCTTTTTATCATTCTAACAACGCAGTCGGTTTCCCCTGCATTTTTTATACATGGACCAATCATTATTGAAGAGATGGCACTAAGCGGAATATTGATTTTTATATAAGGTTTTATAGCGTTGCCTTGCTTTCTGAATAAGACCTCATCGCCACAGGAAAAAGTAATTATTCTCCATTCATTTTCTGATTTATAAGCTGGATGCTTGTAGTACGCAGCCTGTTCTGTTATTTGTTTAATAATACCAGCTTTCTTTACCGCAGACTCGCAGTCATTTTTATCATGCGAATTCACTAAATAGTTGTATGCTTTTTCAATCAATCCTTTATTAATCTTAATTTTATCAGGCATACAATATTGACATTGTTTCACAGAATATGAAGTCTCCATCTGATAGACGTTTTTATCATTTGTAGATATAATTTGAGGCACCTGCGAAAAGTCAATTCCTATACATATTCCAGTACCATTACCACCATATGCACGCCACATATCAATATTGTCAACTGATGTAGGCCCCGATAATGATATTACATAAATTTCATCTAACATCGATATCTGCCTTTGAAGAATTGATTCTTGTTCCGCTGTCAGCGGAGCATTTTTATCTTTCGCGTATTGCTTGACTCTTTTTAATAATTCCCCAATATACAAATCACGTTCAGCTGTGTCATTCATGGCACATATCCATGTTGCCCAAAATTCGAGGTATTGAGCTTGAGTATCTTTATCTACGATTATAGAATGCGTTAACATATTGAAAAAAGTATCAAAATTTGTGTAATGATAAAAGCAGCTCATAATTCTCTTGAATAGTAACAATTGTTCATGGATTTGTATGTATTTTAAAGGGTGTTTCAGAAAATGTGTGGTTCTCCAAAGCATTTTTTCCAGTCTTGTATATGCGTGCATATGATATTAGGGAAAACAAGTTTACGCACAATAAACTTAAATTGGTCTACGTAAAATACTATTTTCATTATATTCTTCCTTTGAATACACAAATATACTCGATTAAAATAAATTATGGTCTATGGGAAAAGATTATTAACTTTGTAATTGAATTTGTGACGGTTATGTCACGAAGATTTACATATTATAATTAGCGTTTGCTATTTATTCGGGGTTGCCAGAAACCTGAGAAATTTCATAACAACACCATCCGGATAAGTCAGTGAACGTCTGCGTGATTTGCGCGGACGGGACTTATCTTGGTGTAAGGCTTTCTCAGGGCCACTGGCACGGATGAGTATCGTCCGTGTCTTTTTTTGTGTCCTGAGATATCTTTACCGATGAGATAGCCTTCGCTGCAATATAGCGCAGGATGAACCACCAGATCAAGTCGAGGGAGAGGGTGGCGGCTCACGGGGAGGTGTTTACTTCGGAACGTGAGGTCAATGCTATGCTCGACCTTGTGAAGCAGGAGACGGAGAGGATTGATTCCCGTTTTCTGGAGCCGGCGTGCGGGGACGGGAATTTCCTTATCGAGATTCTCCGCAGGAAGCTAACTATTTGCGAGGGCCGTGTAAAAGCCCGGCAGTACACACAGTTGCAATTTGAGCAGGCTGCCGTGCAGTCTGTATCGAGTGTGTATGGGATTGAGCTGCTTGCTGACAATGCCCAGGTCTGCCGGAGACGGCTTTTAGATTATTTCGTCAGACAGTATCACGCTCTTTTCAAATCCAGGTGCAAGGACGGGTGCATCAGGAGCGTGGAGTTTATTCTTTCAAAGAACATTATTCAGGGCGATGCGCTGACATACAGGCGCGTGGACTGTCCGGACCAATGGATTCATATCTGCGAATGGGGTTTTATCGGCAAGGGGATGGTCAACAGAAGAGACTATGAGTTCTCTTATCTTGTAGGAGAGGGCGATTCAGGCGGTCTTTTCTCTGATTTGCCTTGCGAGACTTACGCACCGGTTCATTTTCTAAAATTATCCGCAGGGGCCTATGGGGAACAGTTATAATCCTGATGTGTTGAACTGCATCGCAAATCTGAGCAATGACGAGGTGTTCACTCCTCCTGCTCTTGCGAATCAGGTTCTGGATCTTCTTCCGCAGGAGTTGTTCCGGAGTACTGAGAGCAGGTTTCTTGATCCGTTCACCAAGAGCGGAGTCTTTCTTCGTGAGATTGTGAAAAGGCTGGACAAAGGTCTTTCGGACATCATTCCGGACAGGCAGGAGCGCATAGACCATATTATGCACAAGCAGGTCTTTGGAATTGCCTGTACAGAGCTGACCGCGCTGCTTGCCCGCAGGTCGGTTTATTGTTCAAAGACCGCTGACGGAAAGTATTCTGTTTCAAGATTCGACACGCCGGAAGGCAACATCCGTTACAAGGCAATAGAGCATACCTGGGTCGGTGGGAAATGCAAGTTCTGCGGGGCGAGCCGGTCTGTTTATGACAGGGGCAGCGAATCGGAACAGTATGCCTATCAGTTTATTCACACGGACAATCCGTCCAAACTCACAGGAAATATGACTTTTGATGTAATTATCGGGAATCCGCCGTATCAGATGAGTGATGGCGGAAATGCTGCAAGCGCCAAGCCGTTATACCACCTGTTTGTTCAACAGGCGATAAAACTAAAACCTCGTTATTTAGCAATGATTATCCCGGCAAGATGGTATGCGGGCGGGAAAGGTCTTGATGAATTCCGCTCACAAATGTTAAATGATAATCGTATTAAGGTCCTGGTTGATTTTAAGAATTCTGCCGATTGCTTTGCGGGTGTAAATATTGCAGGAGGTGTTTGCTATTTTGTTTGGTGTCGTGAAGAAAAAGGGAAGTGCTGTGTCGTTAATATGAAAGATGGCCATAGGATTAATGAAGAGCAACGTTATTTAAATGAATATCCTATTTTTGTCAGAGACAATTATTCTATACGCATTATCCATAAAGTTCAGAATTGCAAGAAAACATATTTTAGCCAATTGGTCCATTCCAGAAATAGTTTCAACCTGTCAAGTAATGAAAGAGGCCATAACAGAAAAACACCTATGGATTTACAACTATTATCCAGCGATGGTCTATCATTTATCAATGCAGACCTTATTTATGACAAAACACATATTCTGAACAAATATAAAGTTGTCATTACATATGCAATGTCTGGTGGCAATAAGCCGACTTCGGAGGGTAATTATCAAATAATTTCGTCTCTTCTTGTCATAGAGCCACGAACAGTTTACACGGAAACATATTTAACACTTTCTGCTTTTGATTCTTCCGAACAGGCTAAAAATTGTTTATCATATTTTAAAACCAAATTTGTGCGATTTTTAATGCTTCAAGCACTATCCTCTATACATATAACTAAGGGTACATTTCAATTCGTCCCCATCCAGGACTTCTCCCACCCGTGGACTGACGAGATGCTCTATCGTAAGTATAATCTTACCGAAGAGGAAATCGGGTTTATTGAATCTATGATAAGACCTATGGAATAGACTATGGCAGGGACTAAACTTCTTCAGAACAGGGTTGAGGACACTCCAGGTAATATACGCTTTTGAGTTGCCGGAAGTGCCGTCACGCAAAGGATGGCTGAAGGTTGGATACACGACCAGGATGGCTGAAGTGCGGATAGATGAGCAGGTCGGCACACTTCATTTGAAGTATAATACGGTTCTGATCCGTTCCGCGATGCGCAAGGACGGAAGTTCTTTTGACGACCACGCCGTGCACAGGGTCCTTTGCCGGAGCGGAATACGGAATCCTGAAGAAGAGTGGTTTGTGTGTGATTGCAGGACGGTAGAAAGGGCAATCGAGGCCGTAAGGAATGGAGAGGAGACAATCCTTGAAAGAACTAATGATTTCGCGATGCGTCCCGAGCAGGAGAAGGCGGTTGAAAAGACTTCGGATTTCTTCCGGAGATTCTATGAGGAACCCGCCAATTACGGGTTGATTCCGCATTTCCTCTGGAATGCCAAGATGCGTTTCGGCAAGACTTTCACGACATATCAGCTTGCGCTGAGAATGGGATGGAGGAAGATTCTGATTCTGACTTTCAAGCCTGCCGTGAAGACTGCCTGGAGGGAAGATTTGCTGACACACAGGGATTTCGAGGGCTGGCAGTTCTGCGAGAAGCTGGAGAGCAGGGAGTTCAACATGGTCGATGAATCCCGCCCGTTTGCCTGCTTCGCGTCATTCCAGGATGTTCTCGGAAGGAATGCTGCCGGAGGCATCAAGGCTACCAATGAGTGGATTCAGGAGGTTGACTGGGATTGCATTGTTCTGGATGAATACCATTACGGGGCGTGGGGAAAGAATGCCAAGAGTTACTACGATAAGAAGGACCCGGCGCATCTGAGTGCCGCCGAGAAGGAGAGTATTTTGTCGGAAGATGCCGGCTCCAGGAAGGAGGTTGAGGCGCGGGAGATGTATGATGAGGGGCTGATGCCTCTGAAGACAAGGGCTTATCTGTATCTTTCGGGGACGCCGTTCAGGGCGATCAGTTCCGGCGAGTTTATCGAGGAGCAGATTTATAACTGGACATATTCGGATGAGCAGCAGGCGAAGGAGAGTTGGCCGTCGGACAAACCCAACCCATACGCCTCGTTGCCGAAGATGGTGATGCTGACTTATCAGCTTCCGGACAGCATAAGGGAGATTGCGGAGCAGGGAGAGTTCGATGAGTTTGACTTGAATGAGTTTTTCTCAGCGGAGGATGACCGTTTCGTGCACGAAGATTATGTGCAGAAATGGCTCGACCTTATCAGGGGTTCTTATACGGAGAATATCGTTACCGAACTGAAGCTCGGCGCAGAGAAGCCCCCGATGCCATATTCCGATTCGCGCTTTTTGAGTTATCTGCAGCATACTTATTGGTTTCTGCCCTCTGTGGCTTCCTGTCGTGCGATGTCGAGGCTTCTGCATAAGCCGGCAAACAGGTTTTTTAGCGATTATGAAGTAATTGTCGCCGCAGGGAACGAGGCCGGTATGGGTGCGAAGGCTGTCGAACCGGTGTATGATGCGATGGATGATCCGCAGAAGACGAAGACTATCACCTTGTCTTGCGGCAAGTTGTCAACTGGGGTTACGGTCAGGCCGTGGACCGGAATACTTATGCTCAGGAATTCTTCGAGCCCGGAGACTTATTTCCAGGCGGCGTTCCGTGTGCAGTCTCCGTGGACTACCCGTGATGAACGGGGCAATGAGGTTATTCTGAAACCGCTTTGCTATGTGTTTGATTTTGCGCCGAACAGGGCGTTGAAGCAGGTTCAGGAGTACAGCTGCAATCTGAATGTGGAGGAATCGAATCCGGAGAAGAAGGTGGCTGAGTTCATCAGGTTTCTTCCGATTTTAGCTTACGACGGAAGTTCGATGAGGGAAATCAATGCGGCGGGGATTCTTGATATGGCGATGAGCGGGACGACTGCGACTCTTCTTGCACGCAGGTGGGAAAGCGCCGTTCTTGTCAATGTGGACAATGCTACTTTGCAGAGGCTTCTGAATAATCCGGAGGCTATGAGGGCTCTTATGAGAATCGAGGGCTTCAGGTCTCTGAATTCTGACATAGAGACTATTATCAACAAATCCGAGCACGTGAGGAATGTGAAGAAGTCCAGGGGTGACGAGGGCTTGTCTCAAAAGGAGAAGAGACAGCTTTCCGAGGAGGAGAAGGAGTATAAGAGCAAGAGGCGGGAGATTCAGGAGAAGCTGATCAAGTTCGCTACGAGGATTCCGGTGTTTATGTATCTGACCGATTACCGGGAGTATTGCCTGAAGGATGTGATTATGCAGCTGGAGCCGGAGCTTTTCAGGAAGGTTACGGGCCTGACGCTCAAGGATTTCAGCCTGCTTGTGAGTCTAAATGTCTTTAACAGTGAGCTTATGAACGATGCGGTGTATAAGTTCAAGAGGTATGAGGATGACAGTCTTGAATATACGGGCATCAATACTCACGATGGCCGGATGGTCGGCGGCTGGGATACTGTTGTCGATACGGGCAAGACTGCCGGTTCTGAATCTCCGTGTATGAATGTGGTAACATCCACTGGCGGCGATGCTCCAAGGATGCAGAAGGATGTTGATACAAGCATAAGTGCGGAACCCAGGGATTCCGGTTCTGATTCTCAGGCCACAGGTAATGGTGCAGTTGCGGAGCCGGTTGATGTGCGGGCGGCAAAGTCGTGGAAAGAAGTTTCCGTCGGCGACACGGTCAGGCACAGAAGCCTCGGCGGAGGGACGGTTATGTCGCTTGATGATAAATATATCATTGTCAGATTCCGGGACAGGGATTCGAAGTTTCTGTTTCCCGGTGCGTTTGAGAAAGGGTATTTGGAGATGGACAGAGAATCTGTTTCAAAATAGCTTCTAAGTTTGTCTGCTGACGACATGAGTAGTTTCTTTTTCAATGAAAAAATATGTAATTATTGAACTTGTGCAACAGTCTTGCGCATCTGCCGATTAAATTTGCCATAAAATAACCAAAAACAAATACGATATGTTTGAAGTGCTTTTCTTTCTCGTGCTGATTCTGGGTGTGTTGGGTGCGATAACCGGTCACGGAGATGACTGGAGCAAATAGATTTTATTCTGTCTTTCCGGCCATTTGTCTTGCTTTCTTGAAAGATGACCGGCAAACAACTGGGTAAAATGTCTTTCCCGTGCATTTGATGTCGTCGAGACTACTTCAGTTCGGTTTCGATGTCTCCCTCTCAGGCCGTGGGCATTGTGATGAACAAGGTGTCCAGACCGGAATAGTTAAATCCTTCGCTGGACACTATTGAATTTTTTCACACCTTAAAGGGCTGTACAAAATTCTGCATTTTGAACTGCTCCCCCCAAAAAAAAGTTGGACAAAAAACTTTTGGGGTGCAGTTCAATCGCTTCATTGCTACTTGTACAATGCTTTTGCCAGTTCAACGAGTCCTTCCACTCCGGGAAAGTCCGTTGAAGCTCCGTGGCGGAACTCGAAAGGAACCCCCGCATAGGTCTTGGTCGCACCGAATGCAACTTTCGAAGCCTTGCCCGTATGCATTGCAGTCATGGCGTCGCCGAACGCCTGCGAGAATCCCTGCATCATGCCGCCGTAGATTTCACCTTTCGTGAACTCCGGCATGCCTTCTGGCATCACTATGTCGTGCTGTGCCGTACCGCCTACATGGTAGTCGCTGATGCGCTGCTCCACGGGTTTGTCCCGTCCACTAAGGTAAGCATCAAACTCTGCCACATTGATTTTAATTAGTTACTAAAAGTATCTTTGTCTCTTTTCATTGCTGGTTGTCTGAATGTTAAAACAATAACTTTTTTGAAATTATTTTCATTTGCACACAAAACGATCTTTAATTACCTTTGTATAGAGGGTTATCCTGAAGTGTGTTTTTTCTGTCGTAAGTTAAAGTCTATAAATGTACTATAAAATCGTAATATATGAAACAGTGTCGTTTGACGGCGATTGCGGCCGTACTCGTGCTTTTAGCGGCCTGCAGCACGAATGAGAATAAAGTGAACGTGATTCCTTGTCCGGACCAGGTTAGGATGCGCTGCGGTGATTTTGAGGCAGCCGGGGCGGATGTTTTCATCGATTCAGGAATGGATGATGAGAGCAGGGCAGTCGTGGAGAAATTCGTGCAGGCACTGTCCTCTGCAAGCGGGAAGACGAGCCTGACTACTTCAGACCAGCGCGGAAATGGCTTTTCTTTCATTGTAAATGCCAATCTCCCGGCCGAAGCCTATATACTTGACATTTCGCGAAATAAACTGACAGTCGAGGCGTCGGGTCTCCGAGGTTTCAACTATGCCGTCCAGTCTCTCAAGCAGATGCTGCCCGTGTCAATCTATACCGGGGAATATGCCCCTGATGCGGAATGGACTCTGCCGTGCGCCTATGTCAGCGATGCACCGCGTTTCGCCTACAGGGGGATGCACATTGACGTGGCAAGGCATTTTTTCGATGTCGCCGAGATGAAGAAAGTTCTGGACATTATGGAGCTCCACAAACTCAATACACTGCACTGGCACCTTACCGATGACCAGGGCTGGAGAATCGAGATTCCCGGCTATCCTGAACTTACTGCCAAAGGGTCGGTCAGAAAAGGCACTGTGATACGCAAGGAATGGGGCAATTATGACAATATACCTTATGGAGGCTGCTATACGACTGACGAAATCAGGGAAATCGTAGAATATGCGGCCGCAAAAGGAATTACGGTCATCCCGGAAATCGACCTGCCGGGACACATGCTCGCCGCTCTGCACGCTTACCCTGAACTGGGCTGTACCGGAGGTCCGTATGAGGTCTGGGGCAGCTGGGGAGTATCGGAAGATGTTCTTTGTGCCGGGAACGAAAAGACGATGCGCTTCCTCGAGGACGTGCTGGCTGCCGTGGCTGACATTTTCCCGTCTGAATACATCCATATCGGAGGAGATGAATGTCCTAAGAAACGCTGGGAGAACTGCCCTGTCTGCCAGGCGAAGATACGGGAACTGGGACTGAAGGATGAAGGAGGTTTCACTGCCGAGCACTATCTGCAGAGCTATGTCATGGAGAGAATGGAGAAGTTCCTCGAATCAAAGGGCAAGAAGATTATAGGCTGGGACGAAATCCTCGAAGGTACACCGGGGCCGAACGCGACCATTATGTCATGGCGCGGCAGCGAGGGTGGCATAAAGGCGGCAGGAATGGGGCATGACGTGATTATGACTCCGAATACCTATATGTATTTTGATTATTGTCAGGGCGCAGACCCGGAATTCGAGCCGTTCGGCATAGGAGGCTATGTGCCTTTGGAAAGGGTGTATTCTTATGAACCGTTTACGGAGGAGATGGATGAGGACGCCCGTGGGCATATACTCGGAGTGCAGGCGAACCTGTGGACTGAATATGTGCTTGACAATGCGCATCTGGAATATATGCTGCTGCCGAGGATGTCCGCCCTCAGCGAAGTTCAGTGGTGCCGTCCTGAAAACAAGGACTGGAACAGGTATTTTGCCGGTGTGGGGCATCTTATTGATATTTACGATGCCCTTGGCTATAATTATTCCCTGACTGCTTTCGGTGTCCAGGGAGAACTGGCTGCAGATCCTGAAAAATCCTGCGTCAGAGTCAGGCTTCATACCTACGGCGATGCCCCGATAAGGTACACATTGGACGGAAGTGAGCCTACGGAGACATCCGAGCTTTATTCTGAACCGGTAGAAATCACTGAAAGCTGTACACTCAAGGCATTGGCATTCAGAAACGCACAGAAAACACCGGTATATCGCAGGAATCTGACTCTGCACAAGGCGGTAGGCAAGCCCGTGACCATGAACGTGGCTCCGCTCAGGAAGTATACCTACAATGCCCCGGAATCTCTCGTTGACGGTGTCAGAGGTGCTTTCGTCTACACCAGCGGTGACTGGGCAGGATGGTTCGGAGAACCTGCGGATTTGACTATTGACATGGGAGGGGAGGTTTCCTTCAGTTCCGTAACAGTGGGCGTGATGGTGCAGAAGAGTGAATATATATTCGGTCCGCTCAATATTGCCGTGTCTGTGTCAGAGGACGGAAAAGATTTTACCGAGGTTGCTTCATCCGATATTCCTGTGGACGGCCCGGATGCTCCTGACGGCCTGAGGGAGTATACTGTGGAATTCGGAGAGTCCTCATCGAGGTATGTGAGGGTCGTTGCCAAGACCATAACCTGTCTTCCTGACTGGCATGGTGCCAAAGGGGAAAACGGCTTTCTTTTCATTGACGAGGTCGCAGTCCGCTAAACCCGGGCATAGACAGGTTTCCCGGACAGATGCACACTGTCGGCTTGCGGGCCCGGTGCTATGCGAGTTCAGGATAGAGTGTCTTCCAGTAGGCGATGCGGGAGTCAAGGCCGAGGGCGTGGAGCCGCTGCTTGAGAGACGGCCAGCTCCCGAGATCGCTCCAGCCGAGGTCTTCGGCTATCATGTAGATATCCGCAGACTTCTCAAGGACTGCGTAGTCGATGGATATCTTTTCGCAGGTAGGGAAGAGTGCGTCAAGGCTCTCCTTCTCCCTGTCTGTGTAAAAAGACGGGGCGATTCTGTCCATGATTCCCATAATCTGCGGAACATAGGAGCGGAGCTGGGAGAGAATGGTGTGCACGTTCCAGATGAAGATGCCTGCGTTCCACATATAGTTGCCTTCGGAGAGGTAGCGAAGGGCGGTTTCGGAATCCGGCTTTTCCTTGAACTGCTCCACTTTTACGATTTCTCCGCGTACTGTGCCTCCGGCTTTGATATAGCCGTAGCCGGTTTCCGGTCTGTCCGGCAGTATGCCTATCGTGACGATGTTCCCGGAGTCCGCAGTGAAGTCAAGGGCCTTGGATATGACGGAAGTGAATCTTTCAGTTTCTGTTATCAGGGCGTCGGAAGGGGTGACGACTATGTTCGCGTCAGGGTGGTGTGAGGCTATTTTACTGCTGGCATAGGCTATGCAGGGGGCGGTGTTGCGTGCGGCTGGTTCGAGAAGTATGTGATCCCTTGGAATCTGCGGGAGCTGCTCGTGTATCTGTGCGGCGTAGCCGGCTGAAGTTACCACCCAGAAGTTTTCGGGAGGGCAGACGGGGAGGAAACGCTCCACTGTCATCTGAATCATACTTTTGCCTGTGCCGAGCAGGTCTATGAACTGTTTAGGTTTTTCCGGGGTACTTATTGGGTGGAGACGGCTGCCGACTCCACCGGCCATGATTACGATGTGGTTATTGTTCTGCATTTCGTCTTTGTTTTTCGCGTTTCGTAAGTGCTGACTGGAATTCCCGCGCATTCTTCAGATGTTCGGAATAACTGGCTGCAAACCGATGTCTGCCGTTGAATTCGGGACTTGCACAGAAATAGATATAATTGTGGACTGATGGAGAGAGAACTGCGTCTATGCAGGCTTTGGGAGGTACGTTAATCGGTGCAGGAGGCAGGCCGGCGTATTTGTAGGTGTTGAAAGGGGAGTCCACCTGCAAGTGCTTTTTGAGGACGCGGTTGAGACTGTAGTCGAAGCAGTAGCATACCGTCGGGTCAGCCTGGAGCTTGATGCCCTTGCGGAGTCTGTTCAGGTAGACTCCCGCGATGACAGGGTATTCGTCTTTCTGAAGAGTCTCTCCGTTCACTATCGAAGCCATAATCGAAACCTCCATGCGGCTCAGACCCTGTTTTCTTGC
Source organism: uncultured Bacteroidales bacterium (assembly GCA_902461985.1). GTDB lineage: Bacteria > Bacteroidota > Bacteroidia > Bacteroidales > UBA932 > Cryptobacteroides. The sequence continues at coordinate 19,790 of CABQAB010000004.1, forward strand.
GAGAGAGTCCCGTTCCGGCGTCCAGAACCTCTCATATTCCTTCTTGAACCTGTCGAAAATTTCCTCCACCGAGGCTGTCCAGTACATCTGGTATGAATCAGGTACAATGAGCGCGAAGACATTCTGGGGATTGAAACCATACCGGGACAGGAACAGTTCGTCGTCGAGTGCGGCGGCTATGGACAGCGAATCTACCATCATCTGCGAGGAGATGGCCTTAGCTATGCGTCCTTTGGTGCGGAGCGTGCCGGAAAGGGTCAGCGTGCATGGCTCCTGCCATCCGAAGGCAAGCATACGCGCCACATATACGGCGGTGTACGAAGATTTGACCGGATAGTATCCTGGTTTGATTTTCTCGAAAGTCCCCGCGCTTTTGAAACATCTTTCCATGCTTCTGCGGCTTTTCGCCCTCCCGTCAAGGCAGATTTCTTCCAGGATAGCGTGCGGTTCAGAGTCGGGGTATACCCGGATTACGAAATCTTCGTCGAATCCTTCCCTGACTCTGTCAGTGTAATACAAGGATGCGAAAACAGCTGTAACTGCAACCACAGCCGCCCCTAATACAGAAAAGATTATGACAAGTGTTTTTTTCATTATGAAAACTATTGTTCTTTGCGGATTATTCCAAAGCTGTTTCTTATTTTCTGAGTTTAAGGATATCTCCTTCCACGAAGGTATCAGAGCCGCGGTTCAGTTTCTTCAGACTTGACAGGCGTATTGCATATCTCTGCGACAGCTCCCGTAAATCATCCCCCTCGTTCCATACATGCTTGTCCAGACCTTTGGCAGCGTAATTCTTCTTTTTCTGGAGATATACAATATCGCCGGGCTGCAATGCCTCCGCCTGCTTCAAATCGTTGAATCTGAGTATCTCCTTTTTGAAAAGATTGTATTCGGCTGCGAGCGATTCGTAACTGTCTCCTTTTTCGGCATATACGAACGCAACTCCGTTGAGGGAATACATTTTTCTCGACAAATTGAAGCGGAATGTCTCGGACTGGCGTCTGTCTATGGCCACAGGGGTTTCTATGACAGACGGGGACGGAGGCACGGCAACAGCTTTGTTCTCTTTTCCACCGTTTTTGCCCTTTCTCTCCCCGTTTGAGGTCTCTGGAAGAGGCTCATCCCCGCTCACCTTGTCATATTCATAAAGCTTGAGTTCTTCAATCAGCTTCACCAATTTCCACGGATACTCGCTGTCAGTCGCGTATCCGGCCTTCTTCAGTCCGAAGGCCCAGGCCTTGTAGTCGCCGGGATTAAGGTCGAAGAGGAATTTGTATCGGTCATTGTAGCGGAGGAAGTCTGAGTGGTCGCGGAAAGATTCTTCGGCTGTCCTGTATTTGCGGAAACACTCGTTCTTCCTGTCATCGTCCGCGTATATTTTCCCTCCTTTCCAGTTGTGGCATTTGATGCCGAAATGGTTGTTGCCTTCGGTGGCGAGCTTCGATTTCCCCGCACCGGACTCCAATATTCCCTGGGCGAGCGTTATGCTTGCAGGAACACCGCTGCGGGACATTTCCTTTACTGCAATCTCTGAATACTTCCTGACATAGTCAATCCTGTCGCTGCCGGCGTCGCTGCGGGCGGAGGGGCAGAAACCGAAAACAAAGGCTGCGCTTGCCGCCAATCTGAGTAGAAGTCCTGAATTCTTCATATCTGTATCCTATTTGCAGGACATGATGTCCAAAATCATTTTGTCCGTATATTTCATGCCTACCGAGCCTATTTCCCCGAGATTCCTGATTGTCTTTTCTATGTCATCCTCTATGATTCCGTCATTGGATGAAATGCTTGTGCCGTCCAAGGCGAGTACGGCTGACTGTACCGCGCATGCCACGCCGGATGCGACTTTCAGCGAGCATCCTACTTTCGCGCCGTCGCAGACCATTCCGGTAATGTTCCCGATCATGTTCTTGATTGTGTCGCAGACCTGTTCCAGACTTCCGTCGTGAAGCAGTACAAGTCCGCAGGAGGCACCTGTGGAGGCAATCACGCAACCGCAGAGGGCGGAAAGCCTGCCGAGGAAAGATTTTATGTGAATGGCTACCAGGTGGCTGAGTACCAACGCTCTCGCGAGACTTTCGTCATCGACCTTGTAGTGCAGGGCGAATGCTATTACTGGCATGGTCACGGTGATTCCCTGGTTGCCGCTGCCTGAATTGCTCATTGCAGGAAGTGTGCAACCCGCCATTCTCGCATCTGTAGCCGCAGCGGTAAGGCTCATGGCGTAGCTAAGGAAATCCTTGCCGTAGACAGGCAGGAACTTTTCGTCAGCAATGGTTTTTCCTACTTTGAGCCCGTAATGGCCTTTCAGGCCTTCTTCCGCCAGTCTGAGATTCATGTCCCGGGACTCGAGAATAAACTCTATGTCCTTGAAATCCACGGTCTTGGCGAAATCGTATATTTCCGCTACCGTAAGGTCTATGGCCAAGTGGCTTTCTTCGGCTTCCGCATTTTCTGCAGCCGAGTCTTCGAGCAGCCGCTGCGTCCGCCCGTCAGCACCGGCTTCTATAATCCTGTCGTGGGCATCTGCTATG
>CABQAB010000005.1 GCA_902461985.1 uncultured Bacteroidales bacterium
TCATTGTCCTTGTATATTATCTTGACGACCTCGTGCATACGGCCCTTGTCATCCCTTATTCGCACAAGACCTCCGAAAACGCCCACTCCGTAATCTATATGGACGATGTAATCCCCTATCGAAAAGGAAGTCAGTTCGTTGATTGTCAGCTGCTCGCTCCTCTCTACTGTGCGCCTGAGGCTGACGCGGTGGAAGCGGTCGAAGATTTCATGGTCGCTGTAACAGCAGATTTTCGATTCAGTGTCTACGAATCCGTTATGGATATTCTTTCCGGCAACGAATTCCGGCAGATGACATTCATTCTGGAGCAATATCGTTTCCAGCCTCTCCAGCTGAGACTTTTTTTCGCCGAAAACCAGTATTCTGTAGCCGTTTTCTGATTTTTCCCTGATGTCCGCGGAAAGGATTTCGAAGTTCTTGTTGAATGTCGGCTGAGGGGCTATGCTGAACTTCACAGGCTCTATTACGGATTTTTCCGCCGTGGGAATTTCCAGGAACACCCTCTGGAACATGGCAGTCTGGACATAGAATTCCTCGGAGACATACATCTCGGACGAATCCAGCCATAAAGTGGTTTTCTCCGCAGGCAGGAGATAGAGGACCGGAACTGAAGGCTTTCCCTCCCCCTCTGCAACGGAAAGGTCGGGATATATTTCAGCCTCGTCTTTCTTTTCCTTTGAAAGCTGGGTTCCGCAGTCGAACACGCTTATGCTGTCAATCTCGTCTCCGAAAAAGGTGAAGCGGTAAGGATTGTTGTCCGAGTAGGAAAATATGTCAATGACGGCGCCTCTGATTGCAAACTGCCCGGGCTCTCCCACGAAATCATTGCGTACGAAGCCCATGTCCGACATTTTCTGGAGCAGTTCGTCCCTGTCAATGGTATCTCCGCATCTTAGTCTGAGCACGTTTCTGTCTTCCGTGAAGTCTTTTGAAACCGCACCTTCAGACAGGGCCTGCGGATATGAAACGAAAAACAGCTGGGAGCTGCCGTCATACTCCATTATCTTTCCTATGGCCGAAGTCCTCTGCACGCCGAGCGAAAACTTGTAACTGCTCTTCTCCATTTTCCGGCCGGAATCCGGAAGAAAAAACACCCTGTCACCGTCTACAAGCGAGTAAAGGTCTGATGCACAATACTCTGCGCTCTCCCTGTCCGGCAATATGATGAAGTTGATGCCGGGACGCGCGGCTGCGGCTGCGACAAACCACCTTGCCGAAAAATACAATCCGGAACAATAGACATCCTTCCCTTCCGCGAGTTTTCCCGAAAGTGTCTCGACTGACTTTTGACTTATTAACAATTCCTTCATTTCAGCTGTTGAAAAGTTGTTGAAAAGCCGTTAAAAACTATTGAAAAGATTATTTTGAAAAGATTTCCGATTTTCCATATCCGCAATTTTCCGGAATATCCAAAAAATCAGCAAAGGATTTACGAAAATTTTCCACATAGGTTTTTCAACAGTTACTAACATTATAAAATACTATCCTGCAATCGTTTGTGTATGTTTTGAACAAAATCCACAAAGATATATTACCATTAGATTTAAAATTAAATTTAACTTTGTATCTATAATAATTTTCAGCCGATGGGGAACGATTTCAATCCGCATGACACAAACGCGGGCAAAGATAAGGAAATAGACGGAATAATCAGGCCGCAGGGACTGGTAGAATTTTCCGGACAGGACAAAATAGTAAGGAATCTGAAAATCTTTGTCTCCGCCGCCAAAATGAGAGGGGAGACACTCGACCACGTGCTCTTCCACGGGCCTCCGGGTTTAGGCAAGACTACTTTAGCGCACATCATAGCCAATGAACTTGGCGTGAACATGAAAGTCACATCAGGTCCGGTGCTGGACAAGCCCGGCGATCTGGCCGGTCTGCTTACTTCCTTAGAAGAGGGCGACGTGCTTTTCATTGACGAGATACACAGACTTTCTCCCGTGGTGGAGGAATACCTCTATTCCGCTATGGAGGATTTCGTGATAGACATTATGGTGGACAAAGGGCCGGGTGCGAGATCCATACGCCTGTCGCTCAATCCTTTCACTCTTGTCGGGGCAACTACCCGGAGCGGGCTTCTGACTTCTCCGCTGAGGGCGAGGTTCGGCATCAAGTGCGCTCTCGAGTATTATGATACTTCCACCCTTGAAAAGATTGTCTGCAGGAGTGCGTCCATCCTCAAGGTGTCCATAGATGCTGATGCGGCCCATGAAATAGCCCTCCGCAGCCGCGGCACACCCCGTATAGCCAATTCCCTTTTGCGCAGGGTGAGGGATTTCGCCCAGGTTGTGGGAGACGGGGCCATAGACCTCAAAATAGCCCGCTACGCTTTGGATGCCCTGAACATAGACAAGAGGGGACTGGATTCTATTGACAACAAGATTCTCAAGACCATCATTACGAAGTTCAAGGGCGGTCCTGTGGGGGCGAACACCATCGCGACTGCAGTAGGGGAGGATCAGGGCACTCTCGAAGAGGTCTACGAGCCTTTCCTTATCAAGGAGGGCTTCATAGTCCGCACTCCGCGGGGCAGGGAAGTGACGGAACTCGCCTACACCCATCTCGGAATAAACCGCGCCGCTCCCGACGAAAACCTGCTGTTTGACTAATTTTTCATTCCTCTTTTGTGCTACAGATGTGGAACTTGAGGAAAGATTTATTATTTTTGCAGACTTTATTACGAGGAAATATCTATAAACCTATACATAATGGCAAAAGAATTGATTTCAAAGATTCCTGAGGGTCCTTTGGCCGAGAAATGGACAAAGCACAAATCTCAGATCAGGGTTGTCTCGCCGGGCAACAAGAAGAAAATGGAAATCATTGTCATCGGTACCGGTCTCGGAGGCGCCTCTGCAGCTGCTTCTCTCGGAGAGCTCGGCTACAAGGTGAAGGTCTTCTGCATCAGCGATTCTCCACGCAGGGCGCACTCGATTGCCGCTCAGGGAGGTATAAATGCAGCGAAGAACTATCAGAACGACAATGACTCCATCTACCGCCTGTTCTACGACACTATCAAGGGCGGAGACTACAGAAGCCGTGAAGCCAATGTCTACCGTCTCGCTGAAGTCAGCAACAACATCATCGACCAGTGCGTAGCGCAGGGTGTTCCTTTTGCGAGGGAATATGGCGGACTTCTCGCAAACCGTTCTTTCGGAGGTGCGCAGGTCAGCCGTACCTTCTATGCACGCGGACAAACCGGACAGCAGCTTCTTTTGGGTGCATACGCTGCCCTGAACCGCCAGATTGCAGCCGGAACAGTCGAGTCATACCCGCGCCATGAGATGCTGGACATCGTTCTCATCAACGGCGAAGCAAAGGGTATCATCGCACGTAACCTCGTAACAGGGGATGTCGAGCGTTTCGGAGCCCATGCAGTGGTGATTGCGTCAGGCGGATACGGAAACACATATTTCCTTTCCACCAATGCCATGAATTCAAACGGTTCAGCGGCATGGCAGTGCTACAAGAAAGGTGCGTTCTTCGCAAACCCTTGTTTCGCGCAGATTCACCCTACCTGTATTCCTGTACACGGCGAGCAGCAGTCCAAGCTGACTCTTATGTCCGAGTCTCTCCGCAATGACGGCCGTATCTGGGTTCCTAAGAAAATGGAGGATGTGCTGAAGCTCCGCAAGAAGGAAATCAATCCTGCAGATATACCTGAGGAGGACAGAGACTACTATCTTGAGCGTCGTTACCCTGCTTTCGGCAACCTCGTGCCTCGTGACGTTGCATCACGTGCTGCAAAGGAGCGTTGTGACGCAGGTTTCGGTGTGAACGAGACAGGACTTGCGGTATTCCTCGACTTCAAGACGGCAATTGCAAATCTCGGCAAGAAGACCATAGAGGAGCGTTACGGCAACCTCTTCCAGATGTATGAGAAAATCACCGGGGTGAACCCTTACGAGAACCCTATGATGATTTACCCTGCCATCCACTACACTATGGGCGGTCTCTGGGTGGATTACAATCTCCAGACGACAGTTCCTGGTCTGTATGCGATAGGCGAGGCCAACTTCTCTGACCACGGAGGAAACCGTCTCGGCGCTTCTGCACTTATGCAGGGTCTTGCTGACGGCTATTTCATTCTCCCTTACACAATAGGCGACTACCTTGCCGGCAAATTCAAGGAGCCGAAGACGGACATAGGTGCGCCTGAGTTCGTCGAGGCTGAGAAGAAAGTCCGCGAGAAGATACAGAGACTGCTCTCCATCAAGGGTACTGAATCAGTGGACACCATCCACAAGAAACTCGGACATATCATGTGGGAATATGTCGGAATGGCGCGTAACGAGGCCGGTCTGAAGAAGGCCGTGGAGCTGATACGTGCTCTGAAGACCGAATTCTGGAGCAATGTCTATGTTGCAGGCGAGAACGGCACGTTCAACCAGGAGCTTGAAAAGGCTCTCAGACTTGCTGATTTCCTTGAAATAGGCGAGCTTATGGCTATAGACGCCCTCAACCGTAACGAGTCCTGCGGAGGCCATTTCCGTGAGGAGATGCAGACCGAGGACGGCGAGACAAAGAGGGATGACAAGAATTATATGTATGTGGCTGCATGGGAATACAAGGGCGAAGGCGAGGCTCCGGAGCTTCACAAAGAACCTTTGAATTACGAGAATATCCACATCGTTTCAAGAAACTATAAGGATTAGGAATATGGATTTGACTTTGAAAGTCTGGCGTCAGAAAAACGCCAAGGAAAAGGGCCATTTTGAGACCTACAAGGTCAATGGTATATCCGAGGACAGCTCTTTTCTCGAAATGCTCGACATCCTCAATGAACAGCTCATTCAGGAAGGTATGGACCCTGTCGCTGTAGAAAAGGGATGTCAGTCTTCCGGTCCCGTATCTTTCGACCATGACTGCCGGGAGGGAATTTGCGGAGCCTGCTCATTGTATATCAACGGACGTGCTCATGGACCTGACGACGAGGTTACGACCTGTCAGCTTCATATGCGCAAGTTCAAGGACGGTGACACCATCACCATCGAACCTTGGAGAAGCCATGGTTTCCCTGTCATCAAGGACCTTGTCGTAGACCGTCAGGCGTTTGACAAGATTCTTCAGGCAGGTGGCTATGTTTCCGTGCGCACAGGAGGTGTTCCGGACGCCAATGCCATTCCGATCAAGAGGGAAAACGCAGAGGAAAGTATGGACGGAGCTGCCTGCATCGGCTGCGGTGCCTGTGTGGCTACTTGCAAGAACGGTTCTGCAATGCTTTTCGTGGCTGCCAGGGTAAGTTCTCTCGCGCTTCTTCCTCAGGGTAAGGTCGAGGCTGCAAGAAGGGCCAAGGCTATGGTCGCGAAGATGGACGAACTCGGTTTCGGTGCCTGCACCAACACCCGCGCCTGCGAAATGGAGTGCCCTAAGCACATTACTGTAGGCCATATCGCCCGTCTCAACCGCGAATACCTTTGCGCCAAGTTCAAGGACTGACGCTTACTGTTTTATAATGAAAAAGCGGACACAGCCTAAAAACTGTGTCCGCTTTTTCTATTCTGATAGCGTGTTATTTAACCCAGTCCGCTATATGGTCTTTGCCGTAGAAATAATAGAACAAAAGACCAATCCAGCTTGTGAGTATAACAACTACAATGATGAGGATTTTCTTGATAGTGTCTCCGGGGATTCTCCAGATGTCAAGTCCTGCTTTGATTGTAAGTACAACACCTACAATCCAGATGATAAAACTTACCATAATTTGTTTAATGTTTTATATTATTGATTTATAATAATTTACCAGAGGAAATTATTGAAAGGGTAGCGGCCTGCGTGGATTTCAGCGACCATTTTGTACAGGTCAGAGCGCATCTTGTCGATTCCTGTTTTCTCCTTTGCTGAAATGAACACGCAAGGTGTGTTTTCCCTCGCTATCCACGAGTGCTTGTACTCTTCGAGACTGTAGTTCTCAGCCTTCTTCGGCTCCAATGAAAATTCGTCGTATTCCTCGTGCCTGTATGCGTCGATTTTGTTGAATACCATATAAACCGGCTTGTCTGCCGCTCCTATGTCCCTTAGAGTCTCGTTTACGACCCTAATCTGGTCTTCGTGTCCTCTGTGCGATATGTCCACTACATGCATGAGAATATCAGCCTCACGGACCTCGTCAAGCGTGCTTTTGAAGGCCTCTACGAGCTGTGTCGGGAGTTTTCTGATGAATCCGACAGTGTCGCTCAGCAGAAACGGCACATTCTCGACTACGACTTTTCTGACTGTAGTGTCGAGGGTGGCGAAAAGTTTGTTTTCGGCGAATACGTCAGTTTTTGCAAGCAGGTTCATCAGAGTGCTTTTCCCGACATTGGTGTAGCCTACGAGGGCTATACGCACCATTGAGCCTCTGTTTCCTCTCTGTGAGGCCATCTGCTTGTCAATTTTCTTCAACTGCTCTTTAAGACGTGCTATCTTGTCCTGGATGATTCTTCGGTCCGTTTCTATCTGCGTCTCTCCCGGACCTCTCATTCCAATACCTCCTTTCTGTCTCTCAAGGTGCGTCCACATTCGTGTAAGTCGCGGAAGAAGATATTGATACTGAGCGAGTTCTACCTGGGTTTTCGCGTATGCTGTTTTCGCTCTCTGCGCGAAGATATCTAAAATCAGACTCGTTCTGTCGAGTATCTTTATCTGGAATTCCCTTTCAATATTTCGTATCTGTGTCGCGCTCAGTTCATCATCGAATATGGCTACGTCAATTTCATTTTCATCGATGAATTGCTTTATTTCGGCTAATTTTCCGCTTCTGATATAGGTTCGAGGATCGGGTTTGTCTACTTTCTGGATGAATCTGCCATGTTTTTCGACTCCGGCTGTCTCAGCTAAGAATTCGAGTTCGTCAAGGTATTCGTTGATGGTGTTTTCATCGTCATCCTGCTTGATTACTCCGATGAAAATAGCCTTTTCTATGTATTTCTTTATTATTATCGGTTCAGAATTCAGCATAAGTATCCCATTAAAAATGGAGAACTTCCAAAAGGTCTTTTTGAAAGCTCTCCGTTGTGTAGTTTATGCGCTATTTACTGTGTGTGTAGTATGTTACGGAGCTTACCTCAACTGGAAGTAAACAGGGAAGGTATAAGTTACAGGGACAGCCCTGTCTCTCTGTTTGCCTGGAGCCCATTTCGGAGAACTTGATACTACTCTTATTGCTTCCTTGTCAAGTGACGGGTCTACACCTCTGAGGACTTTGACCTTTGTCACGCTACCGTCTTTTTCTACTGTGAACTGGAGAGTTACGCGGCCCTGAACACCGTTTTCCTTTGCAATTTCAGGATATACGAGCCTCTTGTTCACCCATTTTGAGAATTCATTTGCGTCTCCGCCCATGAATGAAGGTTTTTCTTCCACCAGCTGGAATGGAATAGCTTCCTCCTCCACGACTTCTTCCTGCACGTTTTCTACATATTCCATGATTTCAACGCCCATATTGCTGTCGTCCTCAAGTGAGAGGAAGTCGTTGTCGACCTGAATTTCGTCATCGACGATTTCAATCAAGTCAGAAAGGACTGGCATCTTCGGAGCGTCTGGTGGAGGTGGCGGAGTTTCCTGTGTTATAGGAATGATCTCCTCTTCCTGAACTACCTGGTTTTCAGCCTCGAGAGTGTTCACTTGCGCGTCTCTCGATGTCCAGTTGAATGCGACGTAAACAACTGCGAGAGCGACAACCAACCCTATTTCGACGAACAGGGTCCTTTTGTTCTCAAGACTTGCTTTTGGCGTCTTTTTTTGTTCCATAGTTATCTTATTATCTTTTGTTTGTCTGTTTTGTTATCAGTCGGCGGTCTCTCTCATATGATGGACTTTGTCGCCTATAAACTCGTGTAAAGTTAGAAATAATAATTTTTTATAGCAAATTTTTTGATTAGATGTAGTAGATTTGCACCACATTTGACAGCTTATCACTCTGTCATGACCGTTTTATGATTTCATATTATTTTCAGGACACCGACTTTAAGTTCAGAGAAAAACGGAGAAACAACGAGTGGCTCAGGCTTGTAGCTGAGAGTGAAATCTTCAGAATAGGGGATATATCCATAATATTCTGTTCGGACCCGTATATTCTCGACATAAACCAGAAATATCTCGGACACGACTATTACACAGATATAATCACTTTTGACTATTGCGAGGGAGACAGGCTTTCCGGCGATTTGTTCATCAGTGTGGATTCTGTCCGTGAAAATTCAATCGAGTACGGAACCGAGTTCAAGGACGAGCTCAACAGAGTGATTGTTCATGGGCTTCTTCATCTGATCGGCTATGATGACCACTCTGAGGAGGATATTGCAATGATGCGTAAAAAGGAGAATTATTATCTTTCATTGCGTGAATTGCTTTGAAACTATTGTATTGCTGGTGTAAGGATTGATATCTTATTTGTTGATTATCAGTTATTTTAGTGATGAATGAGTTGGTTTATGATGTAATTGTCATCGGTGGGGGACATGCCGGATGCGAGGCTGCTGTGGCGTCTGCAAGATTGGGCTCAAGGACTCTTCTTATAACGATGGATATGGGGAAATTTGCTCAGATGTCCTGTAATCCTGCTGTAGGAGGAATTGCTAAAGGTCAGATAGTCAGAGAGATAGATGCACTTGGTGGATGTATGGGCGTGGTGACTGATGCTGCGACTCTCCAGTTCAGGATGCTTAACAGGTCTAAGGGTCCGGCCATGTGGAGTCCGCGGGCGCAATGTGACAAGGAGAAGTTTTCCCGAATATGGCGAAAAATCCTCGAAACTACTTGTAACTTAGACATTTATCAAGATACAGTCATCGAATTTTTGTTTGAGAATTCAAAAATTTCAGGTTGCCGTACAACTACAGGGGCAATTTTCAAATCTCAAGCAGTTGTTTTGACTGCCGGGACGTTTCTTGGAGGCAGGCTTTTCATAGGTCGCAATGATTTTGCCGGTGGCAGGATGGGGGAGTTGTCTTCTTATGGTTTGACTGGGCAATTGAAATCTATGGGTGTGGTGACCGGAAGAATGAAGACAGGTACTCCGCCTCGTATCGATATTTCTTCAGTGGATGTTTCTTCGCTTCCTGTCCAGGAGGGTGACTCCGTTCCTGAGCGTTTCTCTTATCTTCCTATCTTGTCAGCAGCGCAGGATGGTTCCGGGCAGATGCCTTGCTACATCCTTCATACAAATGAAACTGTTCATGATATTCTTAGGGCTGCCTTTCATGAGTCTCCTCTTTTTTCGGGAAAGATTGTCGGAATAGGTCCTCGTTATTGTCCGAGCATCGAGGATAAGTTGAGGACTTTCGCAGACAAGACGGAACATCAGCTTTTCCTTGAGCCGGAGGGCAGGAATACCAACGAATATTATCTTCAGGGCTTTTCTTCTTCTCTTCCTCTCGAAGTTCAGCTGGATGCTTTGCATCAAATCAAGGGGCTGGAGAATGTGAAAATTTTCAGGCCTGCCTATGCAGTTGAATATGACTATTTTGATTCTACGCAACTTTCTCCGAGCCTTGAGTTGAAATCTATTCCGGGTCTGTTTTTGGCCGGTCAGGTCAATGGTACTACCGGTTATGAGGAAGCTGCTGCGCAGGGGCTTATGGCTGGTATCAATGCGCATCTGAAGGTGCATCAGAAAGAGCCTTTCGTCTTGAAGCGTGACGAGGCTTATATTGGAGTTCTTATCGACGATTTGATAACCAAGGGAGTTGATGAGCCTTACCGTATGTTTACTTCAAGGGCTGAATATAGGATTCTGCTCAGACAGGATAATGCTGATGCGAGACTTACACCTCTCGGATTTTCTTTAGGTTTGGTTGATGAGGCCCGTTACCGGTTTACAATGTCGAAATACGAAACTGTGTCCCGTTTTGTAGATTTCTGTTCTGAAACCTCAATCAAGCCTGAGTCTGTCAATGATTATTTAGTTTCCAAAGGTTCGGCTCCTATTCCTAACCGTAAGCGTCTTGCGGATTTGGTTTCTCGTCCAGGGGTTATGGTGGCGGATATTCTTGGATTTGTTCCACGTGGAACTTTTGAAAAGAGTTCAGTTGGATATCCTGTGGAAATTGATGTTGAAAAGTCCTTTGAGTCTTCTGAATTCTTCGAGAGAATGTCTGCAGCTGCGTCTTTGGACAGTAAGGCTCAGTTGACTTCGGGGCAGGGTAGGGAATTGTTGAAGAATGAGGTCGGACATCAGATTTTGGATATCACGGATATTTTAATCAAGTATAAGGGGTATATTGACAGGGAAAAAGCAGAGGCTGACAAACTTCACAGACTTGAAAATCTGATTATTCCAGAGGGTTTTGATTTTGACAGAGTTTCAAGTCTTTCTATCGAATGTCGTCAGAAACTGAAAAAATACAACCCGAAAACCATCGCGCAGGCATCGAGGATTTCAGGTGTATCACCTTCGGATATTTCGGTTCTCTTGGTGTACTTCGGCAGATGATGAAGCATCCAGCCTGGGTGTCTTCGTGTCATTTCGGCAGAGTACAGCGAGTAGAGAAATCTAAAACATCGTTGTCTTGTCATCTCGACTAAACGCAGCGCATGGAGAGATCTGAATTGAGAGTTTATTTGTCTTAGATCTTTCGACTCTCTCTGAAAAGGGACAAAAGCCCACTGGGCTATTTGTCTAATCCTTTTCTTTGCTCAAGATGATAGTTCCGCTGAAATTTACAGCAATTTTAGTCCTGCCTTGATGAGTTGTTCCAAGTTGGCGTCCGGAGTCTCCTTGAGCACTGTTGCAAGGGCCTTTGTTACATTGCTTTTAGTAAAACCGAGCATAACAAGAGCCGTAGTAGCCTCTTCGACTTCCGGATTGACTCCACCTCCGGTGAATATTGAAGCATTGCCGCTGCCTTCTCCCTTTGATATTTTGTCCTTGAGTTCCAAAACAAGCCTTTGGGCTGACTTCATTCCGATACCCTTGATGCTCTTTATTTTATGGAGATCCTCTGAAAGGATGGCGTTTCGAAGTTCGTCGGAACTGAGAGATGACAGCATCATTCTGGCTGTGGCGGCACCGATTCCGGACACCCCTATCAGGAGCCTGAACAATTCTCTTTCGTCTTTGTCAGCAAATCCGAAATACTGCTCGTCGTCTTCTCTGAGATAATGGTGGATATAGACCCGGCCGTCTTTAACGGTTTTCAGGGCATCGTAAGTCTGGAGTGAAATCAGAATCTTATAGCCTATTCCGTTACATTCCAAAGTCATTTCTGTGGGATTCAGTTCAATAATTTCACCTTTGATGTAGTCAATCATATTTTTTCAAATTACAGTAATTTTCAGACATGGCTGGTTGTGAAGTCAAACCGTAGCAGAGACAAAATTAAGATAAAATATCCATAACACGTCTTTAATATGGTGAAAATAGTTAGTTTGTTATCCTTTGATGGAATCTATTTTGTAATTTTGCACTCCTTATCAAATCAGACTTGGAAATGACGATTCAAGATGTAAGAAAACAGTTTTCATCGCTTTCTGCGACGGTTTACGGCCGTCCGTTAATTTATTTTGACAATGCGGCCACCGCCCAAAGGCTTGATTCGGTGTTGGCCATGCAGGAGGAATGGTCGAGAACTGCCAATTCCAATATTCATCGTGCTGTGCACCACCTTGCAGATGTTGCTACGGAACATTATGAAAAAGCTCGCGAGAGTGTCAGGGATTTTATCGGTGCCAAGGAGTCTTCCGAGATAGTATTCACTTCAGGAACCACAGCCTCGATAAATCTCGTGGCGTATTCTTTCGGTGAAGCCTTTGTCGGAAAGGGCGACAATGTCATCGTTTCAGCAGCGGAGCATCATTCCAATCTTGTTCCATGGCAGCAGTTGTGTCTGCGCAAATCGGCTGAATTGAGGGTTGTTCCGGTCCTTGATGACGGTTCTCTTGATATGGAGGCTTTGGAAAAGATGCTGGATTCACGGACTAAGATAGTTGCCGTAACCCATGTTTCGAATGTTCTCGGAGTGGTCAATCCTGTCGATGAAATCGTCTCTCTCTGTCATTCCCGTGGAGTGCCTGTACTTCTTGACGGAGCGCAGGGAATTGTGCACTGTGGAATTGATGTCAGAAAGACTGATTGCGATTTCTATGCTTTTTCGGGGCATAAGATGTATGCTGCCACAGGCACGGGAGTATTGTATGGCAAAAAAGAATACTTGGAGAAAATGCCTCCTTTCATGTTCGGCGGGGAAATGGTCGGAACTGTCTCCTACAAGCAGACTACGTTCGCTCCGTTGCCATTGAAATTTGAAGCGGGGACACAGAATTTCATAGGTCAGACAAGTTTCATCCAGGCAGTGGACTTTATGCGTAGCCTGAATGATACTGAACTTGCAGCTGAATGTAAGGTTGTGGAAAACGCCATGAAGGACGTTTTGATGTCGAATCCGCGCATAAGGCTTTACGGAACAGCCGGACATAAGATTCCTGTCTATTCTTTTTCCGTGGACGGCGTACATCACGAAGATTTGGCTTTGCTTTTAGACAAGATGGGGATAGCCGTCCGTTCGGGGCAGATGTGTGCGGAACCTTTGATGGGGCGTCTGGGCGTAACTGGTGTCGTGAGGGCTTCACTCGCTCCTTACAATACTTTGGAAGAGGTCGAGGCTTTCGGAAAGGCATTGGACAAGGCTATTGGAATGTTAGTATAACTTATTGATTATAAAGTAATTAGATATGAATACAAGGAGTTTGAACGAGGTGGAGAATGAGATTCTGGACGAATTTTCCGCTTTTGATGAATGGCTGGACAAATATGAATATCTTATCGACTTGGGCAAGTCTCTGACTGACTATCCGGAAGAAAAGAAAACAGATGAGCATTTGATAAAAGGCTGTCAATCAAGAGTTTGGCTTGATGCTAAGTTCGAAAATGGGAAACTTCTGTTCAATGCGGACAGCGATGCCATCATAACTAAAGGCATCATTTCCCTCTTGATACGCATCTATTCAGGCAGGACACCGGAAGAAATCCTTGCGTCCGACTTTTCTGTGGTCGAGAAAATCGGTTTGAAGGAGAATCTTTCCCCGACCAGGGCAAACGGTCTGGTGTCGATGATTCAGACAATGAGACAGCTTGCATCGGAAAACATAAACAAATAGGAAATGGCACTTGAAGGAGATATAATCAGGGCACTCAGGCAGGTCTATGACCCTGAAATTCCTGTAAATATTTATGATTTGGGACTTATTTACGAGTTGAAAGTCGATGAGGACCATAACGTGACTATCCAGATGACTTTGACGGCTCCCAACTGCCCTATGGCAGACTATGTGGTCGAGGAGGTTCAGAGGGCCGTGGAGGATGTCCCCGGAGTGGTCAGCGTCAAAGTGGACCTGGTCTTCGAACCTGTCTGGGACAAGTCCAGAATGTCCGAGGAAGCCCTCGTTGAACTGGGACTCGATGAGGACTGAAGTATATTTCTCTCTCGGCAGCAATGCCGGCGACCGCAGGGCGACACTTCAACGGGCTATAGCCCTCATGCAGGAGGAATTCACGTCTTTGGACGGCTCTCCGCGCCCTCCTGTCGCTGTTTCATCATTTATCGAGACTCCGCCTTGGGGCTTCGACGCAGACACGCCCTTCATCAACTGCGCCGTCCGTTTTGATCTCGACGCCTCCTGCCGTGACATTCTCGCCTCCTGCCAGAAAATCGAGAGGCATCTCGGCCGCCCTGCCCACGACCCTCTTTTTGACCCGGCCGGCAATCGCATATATACTTCCCGCTCCATAGACATCGACATCATTTTCTATGGCGTTGAGAGCATTTCCGAGTCGGGCCTTACCGTCCCTCACCCTCTCTGGCGACGACGCCCCTTCGTCATCGAACCGCTTCGTGAAATCATGAGCCCTTATATCCGCACACATTTCTGCCTCTGAATACTTATAATCATGAAAAAACTCCACTTAATTTTAGTTGCCCTCTTAGCCCTCGCCGCCTGCAACGGCCGTATTGATATTTTGGACAGAGCTGAGGCTTGTATTGAAGACAATCCTGAACTTGCCCTGCAAATCCTGGACAGTCTTGATTCAGATGCTTTTCATCTGCCGCATCAGAAGGCCAGATATTCGCTTCTGAAGTCAATGGCATTGAGTAAAAATTATATAGATACCACGGATTTCAGCATAATCAAACCTGCATTCGACTATTATAGATTTTTTGGTCGCAGGAAAGATAAGTGCCTTGCTTATTTTTACTATTCTGAGATTTTTTCAAACAATGAAAGATACACTGACGCGCTATTGTATCTGTATAAGGCATTGAAATATGCTGGAAGAGACTTGAAAACCAAGATTCTGATCTACTCTTCCATGGAGTATGTCTATAGTAATTCACATCTTACCGACGAAGCGTTAAAAAGTGCTGAGCTTCTTTATGATGCTGTCATGAATTCAGGCGATACAAGTAAATTCGCATTGGCAGCCTATACTTTGGCTTTGGAATATCACAATAAGGAAATGTTTGATAAATCTGATAGTTTGTGCAACATGGTTTTCAAATACACAGATTCTCTGTCATATTCAGGTTTGTCATCTTTGATGTTGCAGGCTGATAATATGTTTTATGGACAGGACCCGGATTATTCTGAAATAGTATCCAAATATAATTTTGCGTTGAGTTACGGAGGCGAATTTGCTGAAGAAAACTACTATGACCTGGCTTATGCTCTCGTCAGGAATGATGATATTGATGCAGCAGAGGAGATTCTTTCAAATCTTGACATTTCGGAAGCAGAGGGCAATTCTTTATATACTCTTGCAAAGTTGGAAGAGTACAGAATGAACTATAAGAAGTCTTTGGAGTATATTTACAAGTACATGGACTATGAAGAGGTTTATATAAGGAAAAAACTTTCTCAGTCAATTTATCGGGTCCAGGCGGAGAATTATAGACTGCAATCTGAATTGGAAGTGAGAAGCAAGTGGATTGTCGTTATATTAAGTTTTCTTGTCCTGTTGATGTTTTCCATGATTTTCATTTTGGTCTACCGGAATATCAAGAGCAAGAATAGAGGACTGCAACTTGAAAAAGAACAGCTTGAAACAGAAATTGAGAATATTGTTTCCCTGCGAAAGGTTTATAAGTCAATGTTCAGGACTTCTTTCAATACATCTGACTACAAGGACGGCAATGGCAGGGGCTTGATTGAATTAAAAGACAGGCTGAACGATGACTTGGATAATGTGGTGACGAAAATCAGTGAAGATTTTCCGGATTTGAAAGAAAGTGACATTCTTTTTATCTGTTGTCTGATTGCCGGTTTTGAAAATGTAGAAATAGCCTCCCTGATGAACCTCTCCAAAGATAATGTGAGAACAAAAAAATCACGACTGAAAAGGATGATATTGAAGTCAAAAAGTATTAATACTACTTTGTACAAATATGTTTTTTGAACAAAATTGTGACAAGGGCATTTTATTCCACATAACATATTGAACATAAATACTTTAAAAATAAGGCATTTTTCCGGATGGAATTATGCCTTATTTTTAACTTATTGATAATCAATGGTGTATTAACTTCATTACACTCATTTTTGTAACGGATTTTTTCCCGTTTTCGTAGCAGAAAGAGCAGAATAGCATTACTTTTACGGTCACACTAAAAACCAAACAAATGAAAATATTAAAACTGATTCTCGCTGGACTTTTGTCCACATTGATTACTTTCAGCAGTTATGCCGGAACGCAGAAAACTAATCTGTCCGGTCCGACCGTAGTATCCGTTAAACTTGTCAAAACCAAATCTCCAAAAGGAAAATTTCGGGCTCCGGAGAAATGTCCGATAGAATGCTGTTATTGTTTCGACAATCTTTATGTTTCAAGCACAAAAAATGTCGAGGCTGACATTTATGTAATAAACACCACTACCGGTGACTTCTGCAGCGAGGCAGTCACCCTTTCGCAGGAACCTATATCTATCCCTGCCTTCGGTGACGGAGAGTATTGTATCGAAGTGACGCTTTCCGATGGAGACATCTATTACGGTGAATTTGAAATAGAATAATCAACCAACTAAAAACAGTTTTACTATGAAAACAAAAGCACTATTTGTATTATGTCTGATGACCAGTATTGTCATCGGTTGTGCGCGGGAACAATTAGTTGAAGGTTCACATTCATCAGATGCGGACAATCAAGTTGTAAAATCCACTCATATGGTTCCTGTGGAACAGGCTATCGAGA
Organism: uncultured Bacteroidales bacterium; assembly: GCA_902461985.1. Classification (GTDB taxonomy): domain Bacteria; phylum Bacteroidota; class Bacteroidia; order Bacteroidales; family UBA932; genus Cryptobacteroides. The sequence goes on from CABQAB010000005.1 coordinate 16,166, forward strand.
ACTTGAATTCATTACTGAGAAGCATTGACAAGGGAACAAAGGGGTCCAACGACATTCGAGTGATAAAAACCGTTGGTACGGTTTCCGTTTCTGATTTGGGAACAAAGGCTGGAAATCTGCCTGCGGATTGCGATGAACTGCTTTATGTGGTCAATTTTGAAGAAGACAAAGGTTACGCAGTTTTGGCTGCTGATGACAGAATTGATTCAGATGTTCTGGTGCTGGCTGATTCGGGTTCAAAAACCCCGTCGGATTATACTCAGGGCACAGTCCAGGAGAGGAAAATATATCCGGGCTATCCTTTGACAGGAGATGGCATACTGGTCGATGAGGATGGAGAAAAGTATATCAACCCTAATACTTTCCAGTTATATGACGAGACGGAGGATGATTATTTGATAGGTGATTTTGATGAAGGGCAATTGGAAATTGAAGATTCAGTATCAGTTGAATTGAAAACATCCCGAATTGAAAAAGCCCGATTTATAGATGAGGCAGTAACTGAATATGCCATGACATCTGTCCTGGAATACGAAAGTGATGAAAGAAATGACAATATAGATGATGTGGATGGTACGGATAATGAGGATATTAGCAATAATTCAAATAGACGTCATCCTCCGATTAACAAACCCACAACTAAAGTATACTTAAAGGATAGCGTTTATGTTGAACCTATGTTGGCTCCTACAGCCGGTTGGCATCAGGGTTCTCCTTACAATGACAAATGTCCGAAAAGAAAAATCGACGGGAAAAAACAACCTGCCAATGTCGGCTGTGTACCTTTAGCCGTTGCGAAGCTTATGGTCTATGTCAATAAGTCTTTTGACGTCAAAGTGGACAAAAACAATCAGTTTGTCTTGTCTGCAAATGCAAAATCTTTAACAAACGAACAAAAGGCGATTCTGTGCAGGTATGCGGGAAAAGAATGTGGCTCCATGTACTTCAGAGGAGGTACGTTTACGTTTCCGAACTATGCAAAAGGATTCATGAGAAGACTCGGATTCAAGGATCTTGATTACAGTAAATATTCGGCAGATAATGTTAAAGAACAAATCAAGAAGCATCATCCTGTATTGATTTTTGCCTATCCGAAAAGCAAAGAAGAAGGTGCAGATTCTGGATTGGACTGTGCCCACGGCTGGGCATTGGACGGCTATATAGAGAGAACAAAAACAGTTGAGAAACAATATTATTTACGGGGAGAGAAAAAAATAGTTAAATCAACAACCAAAACAGACCTCATTCATTGTGATTTCGGGTGGGCAGAATATTGTAATGGCTATTTTGCATCCGGTATTTTTAATTTGTGGGATGATTCAGAAAATACTATATTTGACAGGCCTTGGGATCAGGGTAAAGAGCACATAAATTACAATAAATTTCTGAAAACCATAACTTATGGATGGCTTGAATAATATGAGAAAACTTAGGTTGGGTGTTTTTGTTTCCGCTTTCATGCTGTTGATGTCATCGTGTGACCGAGTTACATCTCACTATGTTGAGTCATACATTATGGGATATGAATTGTATGATGGAATACATGCTTATACTACAACTTCTACTGATGGTGGAATTAAAGGAATAGGTTTGAGTCCGTCTATATATCTGGATTTGGAATTCAGGGATGATAGATGGAAAGGTGTTCTGTATGATTCCTTGTGTTTTGCCCACGGGGATATGGACTACAACAGAAATGTCAGACTACTGATGGATGATGTCCACATCGGGATGGCTCCCATTGCTTTCAATCCTAATCCTACAAGTTTGGATGTGGTAAGCGACAAGGATTTTGATTCGATGCATCCTGCGGGGAAATCTTTGAGTGATGTAATAGATGTGACTTATATGTCATACGGAGAGTATGTCAAGAGCCATTATACAAGTTCGGAACCAACTGAAACCGTAAAACGGATGTCTGAACTTACCGAGGATGATCTGTTTCTGCTGTCTATCGGAGACCCTAATGGAAAATTTCATAGTTGGGATTTGTGTGTTCTGACTTTTGCAAAAGTCCCTGACAATAGAGAAGAGCCGCATAATCTGACCATAACGATAACTACCTCTAAAAAGGTATTCACCACAGAATGTGAATGGACTTTCTGAGCGATAGAAAATATTGAAGAAGTTTCCAGTCTAAATGATTGTATGTTCGTGCAATGTAAGAGCTGTTCTTGGCATCTTATATTCAGGCGTATAGTACGACCACATATTCATTATCATTTTTAACATATTATTGTATACATTATGAGAAAACTTTTATTCAGTACATTCCTTTTTGGAATATTGTTGCTATCGGGATGCGGTAATTATATTGTCGATTATATTCCTGTAACTTTATATGTCCGCGTCATGGATGCAAGCAGGAACGATCTTCTTGATCCTCATTCAGAACATTTCCTCGGGACGGACACTTCAGTGGAATACAGAGGTAAAATAGAACATCTGAAACCGCTCAAATTAACGAAGGAATTTCCTGGCGTTTATAGTGGATTGGAACTCATTGAAAAGGACGGTGTGTATATGCTGTCTTTCGGTGAATTGGACGGAGGTAACGAATATGATGATTTTATCATAAAATGGCCTGACGGCAGCTTTGATACGATACATTATAAGCGGCGTTTCAAGCATCGTTTAGGTACAGCGCCTATTCTTGACAAGGAAATCTGGAAATTGAACGGAAACGAGACATCAAATCCTGTCGTAATCATCAAGTAGGATGACCTGCAGAAATTTGCAATAATGCCGCTATTCCCCAAAACTACAAAAAATTGATTTTTTGGGAATAGCAGGCGGGCCTTTTAGAGTTAGGGGAAAAGCAAAAAGTCATTATCTTTAAAAACAAGCGATATGAAAAGAATTCTATTCAAGGGTTTGATTGTACTGATGTCAATCGGTTTTGCGGCGTGTGCTGTCTCCTGCACTGAGGACGAGCAACTTCCTCCAAAAGAAGAACAGCCTTCTGAGAAAGAGCCTGAAGTGGAAGATCCTTCGGATAAAGAGGATGACAGCAGTGTGTCCGGCCAGTGGTTGTTTTCGAAGGATAACATAATTGCCGTTGTGTCGCTTTCGGAGGACGGCGGTGGAACACTTCTTTCCTATGCCTATGATGCTGGGGAGTGGGTTGAAGAGACTCTTCAGTTCCAGTATACTCTGTCCGCTGCGACAATGACTGTCATATTGCCGGAAGAAGAGGAGAATCTGGTCCTAAAATATACGGTACAGGAGAATACCATGTCGGTGACTTATGTCTACTTCACATTCAATCTTTCCAGATATGACGGCGACGAGGGCAAAATAGACGAGTTGAAAAAAGAGATAGAAGAGAATTGGACAGAATCTGAACTTGTATGAAGAAATCATATCGGATATTGGTTTTCTGTGGAGCAATGCTGCTGTCTGTGGGCTTGTCAGGGCGAACTCCGCAGGAGCGTGAAAGGGTTTTCAGGGAGAAGTTCCCGTATCGTTATGAAGTCACTCTTGGCTGGGCAGGATATCCGTGGCTGGATTATTTCTGTCTGGGCTCATGGGGTCTTAATGAATCACGTTATTCTGAACCGGACTATTGGTATAGTGCGTCATCCCGCGATGAATATATGTCAGGCATTATCTCAGCAGATTTCAGCATACATTACAGGCGCTGGTTCAGTCTTGATGTGGCTATGGGTATGAATGTTGTCTGGGGAAAGGAGTATGATGCCTTTACTGGTGATTATCTCCGTCCCCGCTCAGGTGCGATGTTCAGCCTTATTCCGGAAGCGAAGTTCTTTTATGTGAACACTAAGGCTTTCCGTCTGTATTCGTCTGTAGGACTTGGACTGGCTTTGGGTGCCGTCAATAGGGAATGGACATGTTATCCTGTGATACAGTTCACCCCGATTGGACTCACCGCCGGAAGGAAAGTGTTTTTCTTTGCGGAAGCCTCGATAGGGTCAGCTTATATCGGCGGAAAAACAGGTATTGGATACAGATTTTGACGGACTCATTCCAGATTATGTCTTATTTGAAGACAAAGGTTGCATTATGAAAAAATATCTTTTGGCGGTTTTATCATTATCTTTCCTTGTGTCATGTCAGATTTCCAGCAAACATACATTTGACCGTGAATGGAATTTGATGAGACTTTCTGACGGTCTGGTCAGTGATTATGTCCTGACGCCGGTTGTAATTCTGGATGCATCTCTGAGGCTCGATGCTTCTCTTTCCGGAGTAGAGGACGAGAGCAATCCCTCTTTTGTGGGAGAAATCGAGAATCTGGGGAATGGCAGGTATAAATTGTCGTCCATAGATCTGTCAATGACCATAGATCTGGATAGAGAGGGGAAAACTCTGTATGAAGATGGTGCTATTGTCAGAATCTCAGAATTCGATGTGTATATACCGAAACTGTATGATAGTTTTATGGGGGCTGCGACCATCCAGAAGAAGCCGTCTGAAGCGGCGTGGATAGTGAGTGTAGGCGAGGTCAATACAGAAATTTCTATTGTCTCCCGTACGGATAAGAACTCCATCTGGAATGTCTCTACGGCAGGTTTTGTCGGTTATGGGACAGATGTGTCAGCTTCTATTTCCACTGAGGGGGATATGATGGTGAAGATGTCTGCCTATCTTGCCGAGCCGGACAAAATCGCCTATGGAAAGACCGTCCAGGGGCAGTTCCATTATTCCCTCTATCATGACCACATGGAAAGGGACAATTGTCTTGCGACATATTTTTTCAACGCCGAACCTGTCTATAGCCTCGAGTCAAAACGAATGGAATGAGTTGACGACAAATAACCGCGGAATTTGTGCAGTGCACAAAACATTTTGGATGAAATACCGGAATTTACTACATTTGAATCTGCTCACGAGGGCGGATACACAATGAGAATTATGAACAGATACATTGACAGGGAAAGGTATTTTTCGGAACTGGCTGCTACGGCGGAAAAGTATTATCTGGATTATATAAAACGCTTCAAAACAATAGATTGCAATAGCCGTATCTTAGAAATTGGATGTGGCGAGGGCGGAAATCTGGTTCCTTTCGCAAGGCTTCACTGCCATGTCTGCGGGATTGATTTGTCGGACGGCAAAATTGAAAATGCCAAAAAGTTCTTCGCAGCCAGAGGCCTGGAAGGGGATTTCTTCTGCGAAAATTTCTTGACTGCACCGTTACGGGGTCAGTATGATCTCATCATAATCCACGATGTCATAGAGCATATAGAACCGGAAAGCAAACAACTGTTTTTTGCGAAGACTAAAGAGCTTGTCGCTCCTCAAGGCATTATATTCTATGGTTTTCCTGCGTGGAGGATGCCGTTTGGCGGGCATCAGCAGATATGCAGAAGCAGGATCTGCTCCAAACTTCCGTTTATGCATCTCCTGCCTGAGGCATTGTATAAGTCGTACCTTCGTCTGTTCGGTGAGAGCCCCGAGTGCATAAAAGAATTGTTGAGCATCAAGCGGAGCGGGATGACAATTGAAAGATTTGAATCCCTGTGCCGCTCTGAGGGCTTCTCGATAGTTGACAGGCAGCTCTGGCTGGTCAATCCCCACTACAAAGTGAAGTTCAACCTTACTCCACGGACATTGGCCGGATGGCTCGGCAGAATCCCGTATATCCGGAATTATTTTTCGACCGCCTGCTTCTATATACTTTCCCTGTAGCCGGATACTTTCCTGAAGCCGGTCAGCCCCGTATTTCGCGGAAACTGCGTGAAAAATAAAGTTTCGGCAAGGTTTCGTGTGCAATGTTCATCATTATCGGCCTTTCACTATTTTGGTCTCACTGCGTGAGCCAAGATAGGATGCACCTCGGCAAAGCCCGTATTGCAT
>CABQAB010000006.1 GCA_902461985.1 uncultured Bacteroidales bacterium
GCATCCTATATAGGCCCAAACAATGAGACCAATATATAAAAAATATAACACACGACCGACCGATTTGCCAATAATTTATAAATTTGCAAAACTTTGGTCTGGATATGCCACCTGACCGTCCAAGGCATAGAACAAAAACAGTTCCAAAGGAAGAAAAGTCACGAAAGAAGTCTGACTTTTTACAACGAGCCAAGGGCAGAGTGAAGTGCGGTTTCACCATGCCGAGGCGGGAAAGGTGGCGGCTGAAAAACGATTGACAACTCAAGTTCCGCATTTACGAAACACCGCTTAAGGAGGGACGTTGGCCGGACAAACGGGACGGAGAAAGCAAAAACAGGAGACAGAGGAACAGGAAACAGAGAGAGAAAACAGGAAAGAGAAAATAGGAAGCGGAGACGGAGAGAGATGGAGAGAGAAAACATAAAGACCGAGGAAACAGAGAAACTATGGCATATACGAGTGACGAGAAATATGATGAGGTGACGACAGCGGAGATTGCCGCGCACTGCAGGGAAATTTTGCGTCTGATCGGCGAAGACCCGGACAGGCAGGGACTTGTCAAGACGCCGGAAAGATACGCGAAGGCACTGCAGTTTCTGACAAAAGGCTACGGCGAAGACGGAGACGCGATTCTTCGTTCCGCCATGTTTACTGAAGACTACAGCCAGATGGTTATTGTGAAAGACATCGACCTGTGCTCGACATGCGAGCACCACCTTATGCCGTTCATAGGCAAGGCTCATGTGGCGTACATACCGGACGGGACGATTACCGGCCTCAGCAAGATAGCCCGGGTAGTGGAGTGCTATGCAAGAAGGCTGCAGGTGCAGGAGAGACTTACCGTCCAGATAAGGGACTGCATACAGCGCACCATACACCCGCTCGGAGTTGCGGTGGTGATAGAGGCCTCCCATACCTGCATGACACTGCGCGGTGTGCAGAAACCCGGGTCTGTTACGGTCACGTCAGCGTTTTCCGGGGCATTTCTCAAATCCGAGAAGACACGGAACGAATTCCTCAATCTCATCCGCAAAAGCGACACATTATGAAACCGGGCAGGACTATCTCATGCATCGCTGCCATCCTGCTGTCATTTTCGGCAACAGCAGCCGCAGAAGGGGACGGCGGCAGTTTTCCCATATCACCGGCCTATTTCGGTCCCAACGCATTTCCTGTACCTGAAATGGATTTCGGAAGGACATCTCCCCACATCAGCCTTGAAGTCGGCCCGGCACTTTTCGCAAGCAGGAATTTCAGTCTTGCCGACGAGGCCACTGCGACAATCAATTACAGGCTGACTCTCCCGCTGTTCACCGACAGGGTGAATCTCAGGATCTGGGGAGAGGCCATGGACTGGTACAGATGCTCTGCAGAGGCGAATGCCGCCAAAGGTGTGGAAGGGCCGAGCGAAGGAGCATGGATAGGTGAAGTCTATCTTTCCACGGACATCATGGTGCTCCGTCAGGAAAAGCATTTCGTAAACGCGGTCATACGGGCTGCATTGAAAAGTGCCGCCGGAGAGCAGGCGCATCTGAGAAGGTACTACGACAGTCCGGGATATTTTTTCGACGCCACAGTGGGACGGGAAATAGGCTTAGGGAAGGATATGAGTCTGAACATAGCCGCCTCGGCAGGTTTTCTATGCTGGCAGACAGCAGTTTCCGCACAGAACGATGCCGTAATGTACGGTGTGGCGGCGTTCAACGCCGGATTTTTTGAACTCAAGGCCCACTACGGAGGCTATGTAGGCTGGCAGAAAAACGGCGACAGTCCCATGAGCATACGCGCTGAAACCGGATTCAGAATAAAAATGTTCACAATACGCCTGAAATATCAGGAAGGACTCAAAGACTGGCCCTACCGCCAGTTCGCCGTCGGTCTCGAAACAAGATTCGGCATGCCAGGCGTGAAGAGCGTCAGAAACCGTTAAATTCATTCAACCCGTTTCCCAATCCCGTTTCAAAGATTCAATTTGGCAAGTTCATAGTCCGCCTTGATTTTGTCTATTATGGCGCACACAATCTTGAAAGTGCGGCTTCCGGCGGTGTAGTCGGCAGGAGTGATGAAATTCACTCTCCCCTGCCTCAACAGTTTGCCTGCGACCTTGACTTTGCCCGGGATAGCCGGATTGTAGACGGCAATGGAGTTGCCTCCGAACATTTTCACGATTTTCATGCAGGGAACGTCAGTCTCACCGTCGCCGAAATAAATCATGTGCGGGAAAGGAATCCTTTTCTTGTCATCTACCTGGCTTTCGTTGACCTTCTTGTTGTCTCTGATGCTCAGTATGCCTTTGTTTATCTTGAACAGGAACTGGGTTTTTGCGGTATAGTCCACAGCGACTCCGGGCCATTCGGCAAACCCTTCCGCATTATACAGGAACGAGCAGGCGAAGATTCTCTTGAACTCCCCTGCGATTGGCGTCCCCTCAATCATTTCCGCGAGGCCGGAAGAATTGATGTAATGCTCCACCACGACTCCGTGTGCCCTGCCGTAATCCTTCACCGCTTTGAACCATTCCAGCACACCTGGAAAAAGTTCCACCTGACTGCCGAAACGCTGGAAGTCGGACCTGCGAAGCCTGATGTTCCTGCGTCCTGCCTCATCGAACATCAGTTTCATATAACTCAGGATATTGCTTGCATCCTGTTCGATTGCGATGCCGTCACTCTCGCTCCAGAACTCCCGAGGGCTCTTGCCTATTGCCTGGATAAAGCCGAATTCCTGCATGTTGCCGGGAGACAAGGTCCCGTCAAAATCATAGACCAGGGCTACTATGGGTTTCTTTCTCATATCAATTTTGTTTAATCCGAACTGCCGTCCCGCTCTAAAACGGCCATTTTCAGACCTCAAAAATACATATTTTACGGATTCGTTCTTACCATATTTCAAAATTTCACCACAAAATAGGCCTGATTTCGCCACAAAAGTTCAGATTCCGCAGTCCGGACTGTCATTTTGAGTAATTTTGTGTTCCGTAAACGGTAATTCATACAATTTCCGGGCAATCGTAGAATCACGATCATAGCATAGAATCGCAATCATAGAATCACAACGGAACAAACATAAAAAACGTAATAGAATGAAACATTATCTGACAAGACTTGAAGAATCAATCAAGGCCAACTGGGACAATCCTGCTTTGTGCGACTACAAAGGTGACTCGTTCAGTTTCGGGGAAGTGGCTACGACCATCGCAAAATTCCACATCTGCTTTGAAAAAGGCGGAATCAAGAAAGGCGACAAAATCGCGCTATGTGCAAAGAATTCGGCAAGATGGGCGATTTCCTTCCTCGCGGTAAACACCTATGAGGCAGTTGTAGTCCCTATTCTCGCCGATTTCACCCCTGAGAGCATCAATTCACTCGTGGACCACTCCGAGAGCACCATTCTCTTCACGAACAACGACATCTGGGCAAAACTCGACAGAAGCAAGATGCCGAAATTGAGAACAGTTCTTTCAGTAAACGACTTTTCACTGCTCTGGAGCGATGATGATGAGGTCAAGGCTGCCATGGCAGACCTTCAGGCTGCATTCAACACAAAATATCCGCTCGGATTCAAGAGAGAGAACGTAAGTTACCCGACCGACAACGACAAGGATCTTGCAATCATCAACTACACCTCAGGCACGACCAGCGCACCTAAGGGCGTAATGCTCCGCTACGAATGCCTCAGCTCCAACGTCGAGTTCGGCCAGGACAACATACCGTCATATCCGACCGATAAGATGGTGTCCATGCTTCCTATGGCCCATATGTACGGTATGATGTTCGAGCTCATCTACCCTCTCTGCGGCGGCACTTCCATATATTACCTCGGAAAAACCCCTACCCCGCAGCTTCTCTTGGGAGCCATGAGGGACGTGAAGCCTTACCTTATGATCACAGTTCCGCTTGTAATGGAAAAGGTATTCAAATCTGCAATTCTTCCGGTAGTTTCAAAACCTGCAATGAAAGTCCTGCTCGCCATACCTGGCATCAGGAGCATAATACTCGGCAAAATCCGCGAAAAACTTCTCGGTGCGCTCGGCGGCAATCTGAGGATGATTATCATGGGTGGAGCGGCCCTCAACCCAGATATCGAGAAATGGTTCAGAAAACTCAAACTGCCGTTCACTATCGGTTACGGCATGACAGAGGCCGCTCCTCTGCTTGCATACGCTCCGGCATCATCGTTCGTGCTCCGTTCCTGCGGCAGGGCTGTCGACAGGTCTGAAGTACGCATCGACTCTGAAGACCCGCAGAATGTCGTAGGACAGATCCAGGCAAGGGGAACCTGCATCATGAGCGGTTACTACAAGAATCCGGAGGCGACGAAAGCGGCATTCACCGAAGACGGCTGGATGAACACCGGAGACCTTGGAGTAATCGATGCTCAGGGCAATATTTTCATCAGAGGCAGGAGCAAGAACATGATTCTGTCATCAAACAGCCAGAACATCTATCCGGAGGAAATCGAGGCTGCAGTAAACAACCAGCAGTATGTGGTCGAATCTGTCGTTGTGGACAGGGCTTCCAAACTCGTGGCTCTCGTGTATTTAGACCAGAAACAGATTGAAGCTGACGGACTTGACGGCGAGGCTCTTGCAGAAAAGATGCACGACATGCAGATTCTGCTCAACAAATCGCTGCCTTCATACAGCCAGATTACAAAGGTTGAAGTAGTGGACCAGCCATTCGAGAAAACTCCTAAGATGAGCATCAAGAGATTCATGTACAAGTAGTACGGCAAAGCCTGACAACGATTTCGGGCTTCGCAGACATATTTTTGACAAAAAGGCTGACAATGTGTCAGTCTTTTTTCGTTTGCAGCACTTATTTCCTGTTTGGATTGCAATTTGTCTGTAGGTGGCCGGGCATTTACCGTGCAATAAATATATTTACTGGAGACGAAAACAAAAACAATATAATATTATGGCAAATTCAAACACCCAGACCGGCAAAATCGGAGTAACCACCGAAAACATATTCCCGGTCATCAAGAAATTCCTCTACTCGGACCATGAAATATTCCTGCGTGAACTCGTAGCGAACGCAGTGGACGCAACCCAGAAAATGAAGGCCCTCGCTGCATCAGGCGAATGTAAGACCGAACTCGGAGACCTCAAAGTCAGAATCGAACTTGACGAAGAAGCCAAGACTCTGAAAGTCATAGACGAAGGTATTGGAATGACCGAAGAGGAAGTGGACAGATACATCAACCAGATTGCATTCTCTTCTGCAGGCGAATTCCTTGAAAAATACAAAGACCAGATAGGCAGCATCATAGGCCATTTCGGACTCGGATTCTACTCGGCATTCATGGTTTCAGACAAAGTGACCATCGACACGCTGAGCTGGAAAGACGGAGCAAAGGCCGTGAGATGGACTTGCGACGGCTCGCCTGAGTACAGCATGGAAGAAAGCGGCAAGACCACCAGAGGAACAGAGATAACTCTTTATCTTTCAGAAGATTCACTCGAATTCGCCAACAAGGGAAGGATTCAGTCCCTGCTCGGCAAATACTGCAGATTCATGCCGGTATCCATAGTTTTCGGCAAGGAACAGGAGTGGAAGGACGGCAAATATGTGGACACCGACAAGGACAACGTAATCAACAATGTGGAGCCGTTGTGGACCAGGAAGCCTTCAGAACTGAAAGACGAAGACTACAACAAGTTCTACTCCGCGCTCTACCCGATGGCCGAAGAACCGCTTTTCCATATACACTTGAATGTGGACTATCCGTTCAACCTGACCGGCATTCTCTATTTCCCGAAAATCAAGGACCAGATGGAAATAAGCAGGAACAAAATCCAGCTTTTCTGCAACCAGATGTTCGTGACCGACTCTGTGGACGCCATCGTCCCGGACTATCTGACCTTGCTTCACGGCGTAATCGACTCTCCTGATATTCCTTTGAACGTGTCAAGGAGCTATCTGCAGGCTGATTCGAATGTGAAGATGATTTCGGGTTACATCACCAAGAAAGTTGCCGACCGTCTTGAGGAAATCTTCAAGAACGACCGTGCGGCATTCGAGGAGAAATGGGACAATGTCAAGATTTTCATCGAATACGGAATGATTTCGGACGAGAAGTTCTGCGAAAGGGCCATGAAATTCTGTCTGCTCAAAAACACGGACAACAAGTATTTCAGCATCGAGGACTACCGCAAGGGCATTGAGGACAACCAGACAGACAAGGACAAGAAACTCGTGATTCTCTATGCTACAGACGCCCAGGAGCAGTATTCATATATCGAAGCCGCCAAGAACAAGGGTTACGATGTCCTGCTGCTTGACTGCCATCTGGATTCCTATTTCGTGAATATGCTGGAAAGCAAGTTAGAGAACGTGAAGTTCGCGAGGGTAGACTCAGACAGCGTAGACAGACTCATCGCGAAAGAGGAAATCAAGAAGCCTGAACTCAGCGAAGACGAGAAGAAGGCGCTGGACGAGATTTTCAAGGCCGGACTTCCTGAAGGTATGGAATGGAACGTGGAGGCGGACAACCTCGGCACAGAGGCTGCGCCAGTGCTGATTACCCAGTCGGAGTTCATGCGCAGATACCGCGAGATGTCAAAACTCGGAGGCGGTCTGAACTTCTACGGTTCAATGCCGGAGTCATACACGCTCACCGTAAACCTTGAGAACCCGCTTGTAGCCGCCCTGCGTGAAGCCGATGCCTCAACTGACGAAGCCAAATCAGCCCGCGACGAAAAGGCACGCCAGATCACCGACCTCGCACTGCTCGCCAACGGCCTGCTGAAAGGCAAATCCCTCTCTGACTTTATCACCCGCAGCTACAAACTGCTGTAGGCCACAAACTGTCAGAATAACGGCGATGGCTGTTCCTGAAGATTTCAGGACGGCCATCGCCGTTTTTTTGCAGACCGGCAAACTGGATATCGGGCTTTATGGCTTTCATTATACCATTATACGAATAAATCATCAAGTGACACCTGTGATTGAACCGTGTCCTGGTAACTATTGCGTTTAATCCCGTTTGTCGTTATCATCGTCAGGTGAATAGGGCAATTAGTGCCGGTCTCTTCGATGAAAGTGCCCAACTTGTTCTGAAGGACCGTATTATAGGCCTTTGTAATTTCGTATTCGCCATTACTCCACTTGATCTCACATACATTGATTACTTTGTCGGCTCTTTCAATTATCAGGTCAATCTGAGCACCATCCTTATCGGATTTGTACCTGTCGCTTCTCCAAGCACAGACACTGGTGGAAATGCCGGAGATGCCCAACTTATGTTTAATCTGTTCTATATGTGAAAAACACAAACGCTCGAATGCAAGTCCACACCAAGTCCTTACAGATTGAGAATTGATGTTGTGCGACCACCAGGAATAATCCTGAGACTTATTCTTTTTCAAGAATTTGAAATAGAACAAAGTGTAACAGTCTGTCAACTGATATATCGAGCCACGTTTCTTTTTATTGAAGGCATTGTATACCCGGATGAAGCCACACTGCTCCAATTCCTCCAGAACGGAGCTCAAGGCTCCATTGTTTTCGATGCCGAAATCCTCAATAAGGTCGTTGCGAGTAAGACCGGACGCTTTTGTCCCCAAAGCCATTACAATCTTCTTATATTGTTCAGGATTCTTGAACAATGAATCATACAGTTCATCATACTCCCCGTACAACTTGGCTTCAGGAGAAAAAAACAGGTGATCGATACTCTGTGCCGCACTCATCCCATTTTCAAGGAGAGACCAATAATATGCAACTCCTCCAAGGACCATATAGAGCAAGCCTATTTGTTCCCTGCCAAGCTTCAGGCCCCGGCTTATACAATAGAGTTCACATTCACGGAGTGTGAATGGTCTAAGGGGTATTTTTTCTGTAACCCGGTTATGAAGCCCGCCTTTGTTCTTGAATACCTTGTTGATTATCCAAGAAGTTGCACTCCCGCAGATGATCAGGAGGATATCCTTTCTGGCTGAGGCCCAGCTATTCCAGAAGAACTCAAGTTGTGTGACGAATCCGGACTTGGGGGTATCCATCCAAGGTACTTCATCGATAAAAATCACCTTTTTCTTTTTTCTGGATTTGCTGACCACAACCTTCAGTGCATTAAAAGCATCAAGCCAATTGCCCAACTGCGGACAGTCCGCGTATCCCGCATCAATAAGCGAAGAACGGAAAGCTGCCAACTGTCCTTTCATTCCTGTCTTGGCCAATCCGGAGTGCTGGAATGTAAAATTATAATTGAAGGTCTCTCTGACAAGGAAGGTCTTGCCGACTCTGCGGCGTCCGTAAACCACCAAGAATTCAGATAGTTCAGATTTCGCTTTATTAAGAAGCAAATCACGCTCATACTCTCTGCCAATCATATTTATAAGCTTTTTGCAAACATAGTTATAATTTGCGTTATCTACAATAATTTTCGAGATAAAGCAAATTATAATAAACTCTGAAAGGCTGATTACGTTGGATTGCCGTTAAAACCGGCTCCGGGTGGATTGATGGCAGGCGTATCGCACATCGCAGACAAACTCCACAGACATAAAAAAGCCCCCGCAAGCGTTTGCGGGGGCTTTCTGATATATTGTGAACTGAGATTAAAGTTTCGGACCAGCCTCTACGAGAGCCTTACCGGTCTCATTGGTAGTGAACTTGGCGAAGTTCTTGATGAACCTGCCTGCCAGGTCTTTGGCTTTCTCTTCCCATGTCGCAGCGTTCTCGTAAGTGTCGCGAGGATCGAGGATGTGGGAATCAACTCCAGGAAGCTCGGTAGGAACTTCGAAATCGAAGTACGGAATCTTCTTGGTAGGAGCCTTCTCGATTGAACCGTCAAGAATAGCATCGATGATTCCACGGGTATCGCGGATAGAGATACGTTTGCCTGTACCGTTCCAGCCTGTGTTCACGAGGTATGCCTTCGCACCGGTAGCCTTCATTCTCTTCACGAGTTCCTCGCCGTACTTGGTAGGGTGGAGTGAAAGGAATGCCGCACCGAAACAAGCCGAGAAAGTAGGAGTAGGCTCTGTGATTCCGCGCTCTGTACCTGCGAGCTTGGCAGTAAATCCTGAAAGGAAGTAGTACTGGGTCTGCTCAGGAGTAAGGATGGAAACAGGAGGAAGCACTCCGAACGCATCAGCTGAAAGGAAGATTACCTGCTGTGCGTGAGGACCTTTCGAAACCGGTTTCACGATATTCTCGATGTGGTCGATAGGGTAAGATACACGAGTATTCTCGGTAACGCTCTTGTCAGCGAAATCTATCTTGCCGTCCTTGTCCACAGTCACGTTCTCAAGAAGGGCGTCACGACGGATTGCGTTGTAGATGTCAGGCTCGCTCTCTTTGTCGAGGTTGATAACCTTAGCGTAGCATCCGCCTTCGTAGTTGAATACGCCTTCATCGTCCCAGCCATGCTCGTCGTCACCGATGAGAAGCCTCTTAGGGTCTGTTGAAAGGGTGGTCTTGCCGGTTCCTGAAAGACCGAAGAAGATTGCGGAACTTGTGCCTTCCTTGTTGGTGTTGGCAGAGCAGTGCATTGAAGCGATGCCGCGGAGAGGGTTGAGATAGTTCATGATTGAGAAGATACCTTTCTTCATCTCACCGCCATACCATGTGTTGAGAATCACCTGCTCATTTGTCTTGAGGTTGAAGACAGTCGCGGTCTCCGAGTTGAGTCCGAGTTCCTTATAGTTGTCGACCTTTGCCTTTGCAGCGTTGAAAGACACGAAATCAGGCTCGCCGTAGTTTGCAAGTTCCTCTTCTGTAGGACGGAGGAACATATTCTTCACGAAATGCGCCTGCCATGCCACTTCCATGATGAAACGGACTTTCAGTCTGGTTGCAGGGTTTGCTCCGCAGAACGTATCCATAACGTACAGTTTCTTGCCGGAAAGCTGTTTTACGGCCTTTTTCTTAAGGTCTGCCCAAGCTTCCTCGGAGCAAGGCTTGTTGTCGTTCTTATACTCATCGGAAGTCCACCACACAGTGTCTTTGGACGCATCGTTATAAACAAAGAATTTGTCTTTTGGAGAACGGCCTGTGTAGATGCCTGTCATCACGTTCACCGCTCCGAGTTCTGTGACCTGACCTTTCTCATAGCCTTCGAGGCCTTCTTTGGTCTCTTCCTGATAGAGAACTTCGTATGACGGGTTGTGGAGAATTTCCTTCACGTCGGTAATGCCATACTTGCTCAAATCAATTTTACTCATAATTGCAAAAAGTTATAAATTGTTAATACTTATTATAATATGCTAAACCAAGTCTTTTTAGGACCTGCAAAAGTACGATTTTGCCGCGAGATTACAAAGCAAAAAGCAAGCCGACAGCCAAAGATTGTCAGAACTTTTTTCGATTGCCGCTATCGCTTTCACAAAATATCTTATTTTTGCATCCTGGTTTCTGAAAAGAAAGTATATTTAGGGCCGCAATGAAACGGAGAAGTTATGGACGGGAATAGACAGAACGATGGCTGTGCCTCGAAAGCGGAGGTTGTCCTCAAGAAATATTGGGGGTATGACTCATTCCGTCCGAAACAGAATGAAATCATAGACGCCGCCCTCAATGGAGACGATGTGCTTGCAATCCTGCCGACGGGAGGAGGAAAATCCGTCTGTTTCCAGGTGCCGGCCATGTGCAGGTCCGGCCTCGCACTGGTCATCACTCCCCTGATTGCCCTGATGAAAGACCAGGTCCAGAACCTCAACGCAAGAGGAATCAAGGCACTGGCCATATATGCCGGGATGAGCGCAAAAGACGTGGACTTGGCATTGAACAATGCCACCTACGGAGATTTCAAATTCCTCTACCTCTCCCCGGAACGCTTAGGAACGGCCTTGTTCCGGCAGTATCTGCCCAATATGGACATAAATTTCATAGTGGTGGACGAGGCCCATTGCATCTCGCAGTGGGGATATGATTTCAGACCCGACTATCTCCGCATAGGAGAGCTCCGCAAGGCCGTGGACGCCCCTGTAATCGCGGTGACTGCGACCGCGACTCCGGAAGTTGCGCAGGACATCATGGCAAAGCTGCATTTCCGCAGGGAACTGTTGCTGAAAAGCGGTTTCGAGAGGCCGAATCTGTCATATATAGTGCGCCACACCGAAGACAAGCTCGGCCAGCTGCTGTCCATCTGCAATTCAGTTCCGGGCACAGGAATAGTCTATGTCCGCAACCGCAAAAGGACGGAGGAACTCGCCTCTTTCCTGAAATCTTCGGGCATCGAGGCTTCCTATTATCATGCCGGCTTAGGAAGTCTGACCAGAGCGGAAAGACAGGAGAACTGGAAAAACGGAACTACGAGGGTGATGGTCTGCACAAACGCTTTCGGAATGGGCATAGACAAGCCAGACGTGCGCTTTGTTGTTCATTTCGATGTCCCGGACTGCCCTGAGGCATATTTCCAGGAGGCGGGCAGAGGCGGCAGGGACGGGAAACGCTCCTATGCAGTACTGCTTTGGAACAGTTCCGACATCCGCATACTCAAGCAGATAGAGACTGTCTCGTTTCCGGACAAGGACTATATAGCCGACATATATCAGAAAGTGCACATCTTCCTGGACCTGCCATACGAATACGGGGCGCAGAGCCAGCATAAATTCAATTTCAACGCCTTCTGCACGACTTACAGACTCAACCGCCAGTCGGCATGGTATGCAATCAAATATATAGAGAAATCCGGCCACTGGGTCCTCAGCGAGGCTGTTGACGTGAAGACGAGGGTAATGATCAGCGCTTCAAGGAACAGCCTCTATGAATGTTCATTCGAAGACCCCAGCCTCCCGAAGATCTTAGAAATACTGATGAGGAAGTATGTGGGTATCTTCAGTTATCCCGTAACCATTGACGAGGACTATCTGGCTTCAGCCGTAAAAACGGACATTCCCGAACTGAGACAGAAACTCTACCGTCTGTCGCTGCTGCACATAATCAGGTACATTCCGGCTGACACCGCCGACGTACTTTTCATAAAACACGAAAGGCTGATGCCCGAAAACCTGGATCTGAAGCCCGGTGTCTATGATTTTCTCAGGGAGAGCCATCACCGCAGGTCCGAGGCCATGATGGATTTCGTAACCGACAGCGAGCTCTGCCGCAGCCGCAAGCTCCTGAAGTATTTCGGCCAGGAGGAAAGTTCCGACTGCGGCAACTGCGATGTCTGCAGGGCCGCAAAAAAGGATGACAGCACAATTGCCGCGGCACTCGAAGCCGAAATCAACGGCCGCCTGCACGGCAGCTACTCAATCGAGGACGTCAAACGCATCTCCGGCACCCCGGCTTCCCTCCCGCCCCAAATCCTCAAAGTCCTCCGCCGTATGATTGACGACGGCACCGTCCCCGCCCCCACAAATTGACCGGATTCAGATTATGCAAACTGTATAAACTAATGGAAAAGAATCTATTTCGCCCGCTATCGGAACAGATCAGCCATCGTCACGACAGAATTGGCAGTATCATGCAACATATTTTTTGCAAGACCATGGGTCGTAATGAGTGTGATAAATATGCCTTTCTTAGTAGCTGTCTCCCGCTGGAACATTTCCATCCTATGGAACAGTTTTAGCGACTCATCCTTTGACAGAGAATAGTCACTGGCTGAATATTTGGCCTCACAGATGTTAATCATATTGTCGACACGACCTATTATATTTTCCATATGACTAACATTTTTGGTAAATATACCGAATTTGCTGGATAACGGGCGTAAACGATAAAAATTTTCACACTTTCGCCCGTTATCCAGCAATAACACTGTATGGGCGAAGCGGATGGGCGGTAGATGACGATATTATTCTATGGACATTTATCGTTTCGTTTTCGGGATTTAATTTATAAACCACATCCGACTCGGCAGCCTTGCAGCTGGCGAATAGGGAGCAGGCAATTGCTGCACGGACGACGGCACTGTCCCCGCCCCCAAAAATTGACCGGATTCAGATTATACAAACTGTATTATAGAAATTATATAATACAAATTGTATAATTGAAGATAATTTTCTAATTTTGCTTCCGATTAAACGTCCCTTTTCCACCAGCGGGGAGAAACGCAGTTTCACTATGCCAAGGCGGGAAAAGTGGCTTATGAAATAAGGACCAATTATGAGACACATTGAAAATCCGTTTTTTATAACCAACAACATACCGTCCGAGTTTTTTTGCGACAGGGAAAAAGAGACAGATGATTTGACAAGATTGCTTACAAACGGCAACAATGTAACGCTTTATTCTCCGAGAAGAATGGGAAAGACAGGACTGATTTATCATTTCTACGAAACCGTGGAATCTCGGGAATACTATACGGTTTTCATCGATTTGCTTTACACACAAAGCCTGCAGGAGTTCACGTACGCATTCGGGAAAGAGGTTTTCAATGTTCTGAAGTCAAAGGGAAGTAAAATGCTTTCCGTACTGCTTGGTACGTTGAAGTCGCTCACCGCAAAATTAGGAGTTGACGAAAAAGGAATGCCGTCCTTCAATGTAACGCTCGGAGACGTATCCAAGCCGCAATTCACCCTTGAAGAAATTTTCGAATGTCTTGAAAAGGCTGACAAACCCTGCATTGTGGCTTTTGACGAGTTCCAGCAAGTTGCAAAATACAACGAGACCAACGTGGAGGCTCTGCTACGTACATATATCCAAAGAATGCGCAACTGCCGTTTCGTGTTCTCAGGCAGCGAAACGCACCTGCTGCAGGAAATGTTCCAAAGCCATTCAAGAGCATTTTTTCAAAGTACCTCAACGATGGTTCTGAAAGCTATCGAAAAGGAAAAATATGTACAGTTTGCTGTAGATAATTTTAAAAAATTCAATAAAAATGCCGATTCCGTTGGAATAGGGAAATTATACGACATACTTGACGGCTACACATATTACATGCAGAAAGTGATGAATGAGGCTTTCAGCCTGACTCCTGAAGGAGGAGTGTGCGATTCCGGACTTCTAAGTTCATCTTTGTCAAGGACAGTTGAGATGGAAGACAACACATTTTCCCAGATGGCGGCGACAATCAGCACAAACCAAAAACTGCTACTCTATGCCATCGCAAAAGAGGGAAAAGCGAGGGAAATCACATCAGAAAGATTTATACGCCAATACAACCTGACTTCGGCCAGTGCCGTGCAGTATTCCGCCCGTATGCTGATGAAAGAAGAGATTATAAGCAAGGGCAACTTCGACGGGGACACCATCTATTTCATCAACAACAAATTCTTCGAAATCTGGATACGCCTGAAACTCGGGAACTGACACCTAAGCAAACGAAGAACGCCCCTCCCCACAATATGTGTTGAGAGGCGTTCGGACGAACATATCATCTTATTGCCAAATCAGTTGGTGTATAATGTATAATAATTGCATACACCACCGCGATTCTTGATTTTGATAGTAAATGCTCCAGTCCATCTAGGAGTCCATGAACAATAACATCTATCAGTGTAGTCGTCGTCTTTAGCAATAAGATTACCGTTTGAATCATATACATAAAGATCAAGATCCGTATCGCCATCTCCCAGGACGATTAACTCAGCCAGTTCGTTGGCGACAAAACTGATTACATACGAATCTGTCGTATTCGCACGTACACAGTCATCATGAGAGGTAGCTCCGCCGACACGTCCACGGCTTACTCCACTGTCAGTCTTTATCTGATCCGCCAATGCAAGGAGAGTAGCATCACCTTCTGCATACCTACGGGCATCTTTCAACAACTGCTCTACGGTAAACTCAGCCTTACGGCTTTTGACGTCATCTGCACCTTCTCCCTTAACGATTGATTCTGCTTCAAGTTCCCTGATAGAAACATCATTCAGTATGCGGGCCGCTTCAATGAGAGCAGAGGCCGAATATGTCTCATAGCCATATTTAGCCAAATCTGAAGCAATCCGCAATTGAGCCATCTGCTCACTTGCAGGCTGCTGCGCGTTGTCGCTCTTCTCCTGAGAAAAAGCGAACTGAGTCGTGGCAATCAATGCCAGCATCATAATAACTTTTTTCATAATAAAATATTGTTAGTTAAATAAAAAAGGTTAATCCAACATGATAAATGCAGCCCAGTCCAGGTCTGGATAAACGTGTTTCGTCTTGGACTGCGCAATGCGAAAAGCCTCATGCTTTTCCACCCCGGCAGTCAGGTTTCCATAGAATTCCGTTGTCATGTATTTAGCCATTTCGCTGTCAATTGGCCAAAGAGTCATGACTATACTACCAACGCCTGCTTGCTTAAAGCCGCGTTGAAGGCCAAACACTCTGTCGCCCGAAATATCTCCCTGCGCAGTCTGACAGGCAGACAAGACCACAAGCCCGACAGAAGACAAATCCAAGTCAGCGATTTCACGCGCCAATAGCAGGCCGTCTTCCCTGCTATCTTCCGCCATCACCTTTTTACGTGACATCATCAAGCCTGACCTCATCATCGGAGGAAGCAATCCTTCACCGGCCTGATACTGCGTTTGTCCCGGCATATAGAATCCATGAGTTGCCATATGCAGCAATTCAAAACATTTTCCAGACAATGACTTGAATGACTCCTCAACCCCCTGATTGCCAGTTATCAGATCTGTTTTCACACTGTGTGCCCGCAACATCCCGGCAATATCCACCGCCTCGCTGAGAGTCTGCTCATAAATATCCCCATCAGGCAGCAGTCCGGGATCCGAAGAACCACGGGACAGTCCCCGGGACATCACTATTCCTTCACTATGATATTTACTTGCGGCTTCCGCCAACGCATCATCACCCATATCATAGTTGAGTCCTCCATAGACAACAGCTTCGTTAATCCGTGAATCTTCCTTTTTCATGCACAGTTCCCTGGTTGATGACACCCTACGCAACACATATCTTTCATCAGCCGTACGCCGATCCTCTTCATCAGGTCGTATTGCTCCTATATTCAACATATTAAGTGCGCCATCTACGGCAAAATACACTCTTTCCCCATCAGTCATATACTTCTGGAGCGGTTTCCATATCAATGGCCACAGATTAGTTACTTCGTATCCATTATATAACCGTCTGTTCCGCTTTTGATCTCCGTGCACATATCTGTTCAATGCAGATTCACGACATAATTCCACGACACGGGGAGTTTCCCACCCTTCTCTGAGAACTAAAGCGACATACAAAGGATCAATGGAATCATTTTCCCCATCATACAGACGCATGAACTCAACGGCGACATCGTGCGCTCCAAGTTTCTCCCGGACTTCGCGCCAACCGGCATGAAATTGTCCAACGATATTATATTCAATTCCGGCACGACGGAGTATGGCAATGACATCATGCCCGGCACGCTCCAGCCCCTCACGGATAAAGGACATTCGGGCTGGATCCCCTCCATGCAGGACCATATTGTCAAGTTGAGCAGCCATATCTTTCATTTGTGCATATCGCTTTCTTACAAGTGAATCAGGATATGCAGCAAGCATCCGGTCTATCTGGTTGTCTGCACTCAACAGAAGCCCCTTCATTACAAGTTCATAATCGTATGCGCACGATGCGAATATAGATTGCTGTTCTTCATTATCACGCGATGCTTCAAAAACATCCAGCAGACAATTTCCGTTTGATATAATACCATAAAACCGTTCACGCTCGTCGGAAGAAAGATTATAAAGTTTGTCATCGATTTCCGCTCTGATATTTCCGACATACCTATCTGCTGTCTCACGCATACACTCCTGATCGTCAGCATGAGCCGCACATGACATTATTTCACAGAAGAAGTTCGGACCAGTGACAAAATTTTCCTGATATTGTGTTCCCGCATAGCGTCTATAAGACTCTACCGCCTGAGACCAGTTCTTCAATCTATAATGCAGTTCAGCCTTTCCAAGTTCAAGCCACGCCTTGTAATCCTCAGGAATATCATAATGAATGCTCCGGTCAACAAGTTCCAACGCCTTTCGATAATCACCACTGGCATAGTAGACATCACACAAAAGACCCAAAAGTTCTGTTTTGTCATCATCAGACTCCAGACGGTCTGCCATAGACAACGCCAAGGACGCAAGTTCGGTCGCAAGTTCAGATTTTCCGACCTCCCCCAACACAGCCGCACACTTTGCCGTCAGCATGAGATCCTCATACATGAAATCGTTGTCGAAACCACAGTTTTCTACATATTGCAGAAGATAATCGTATATAATATCGTTGGCCCTGGCATGATTTCCCAAGTTACAGTAAACTATGGCTATATCTGCGAGTCCATACGGAACGAAAGTCCATACCGGAAGATTACGATAATGATTTACCGATGCCTCAATAATATCAAGAGCCATTGGAACATAACCTCCTCTATTGTAAATCATCACTGCAAAGTCAAAGGATATCAGCGTCAGCATTTCATCTGTATCAAGACCGAAATAATCTGACATTGCGTCAGAAAACTGATTACCCACCTGAGAACCTTCAATCAGAGGAACGACCATCCAGTACAGACGAAGAATCTTTGCACACTCAATGCAATATTCCATATACTGGTCAAAGTTGTCTTCATCGACATATCCCTGAGGACAATTCCATGGCCAACAATCTGCAAACTTGTACCCCTCGGCCTTCAATACCGCGCGGTATTCCTCGAATGACTCTACTTCCTTCGGATCAACGGTATGGCCGACAAGGCTGTTTCCTGTATAAATTGCATCAAGCAACATATTGTTTCCATATCGAGCCACACTTTCTTCGTAAACGATTTCTTCCAATTCCTCGTCCCGGCCAAGCTTTTTGCCAACATCACTCAATGCGGCCTCCAACATTATTTGCTGAAAATTCGGTATCACGCACAACGACCACTTCATAATGTCCCTGGCATTGTCTGCAACAAGTTTATACTGTCCTGCATAATAGGCATTCATTATTGCACTGAATATCAGCATTTCCGGACGCTGATGGACATCAGTTATATAATCACAGAAATTGACGTAGAGCCTCGAAAAACAATCCGTCGGGACAGAGTCAATGCTACGCATATATACATCATCGCCGTATATGGTTCGCTCTATATAATGAAGATTGCTGTAAAACCAGTTCTTGCATCCGGAAAGTTCAGCCTGCCTCCGGAATTTTGAATAACCGGCCATATAGCCTGCCAGCGTACAGAAATCATTAAGCAGAGCACGAAGAGAATCATCTGTCAAATCAGAAGACAGGCATTGCCCCACCGTAACCTCCCGGTCCATAGACATTCTGACAAACATGTCATTTTGAGATGCCATTGCTTTAACGGAAGCCTCCATACAAGGCAGGAAATGTTTTTTGATCACCGAAGGAGATATATCTGAGACTCTGGACTGCAATGTCATGGTAATCCGAGCCACGAAATCAAAAAGATGTATGCTATCCAATTGGGACACTAAATCGGGTAAGTTCATGTCAGCCGCTGAATCTGGATTAAGACTCAATCCATACAGGCTTTGATTTATGTCATGACACACGGGACAGAATTCAGAATCAGCGGTTTGATGCTGCGCCGATGCAACGAGAGGAATCAAACGTAACGGAAGGACAAGAAGTAATCTGTATATGACTTTCATGGTTTCACAATGACTGTTAAAATTGCACAACACACATGGCCAAACAAAAAGCGTGGAACATTGCATTGTCGCTCGTTCCACGCATTGAGGCTTTCGCATGCCCGGTATAGTAAAACGAGCAACGCAGAAGCCCACGCCGATATGCCAAGCCTATGTCTGTAGAATACAGGCACAAGAGTCATTGCATACCCATGAACATCTACCGTTGCGTTGTCCTGACTATACCTTAAAAGTTGCGAAATTTCAATGCATCCAGAACAAAGCGTCAAGTAAACGCTTAAGTTATGTCCCTAATTGTGCCGGACACAAGATGACCAACACAATATGCCAGCAAAAGTAGACAATTTCTCAAAATAATCCAATTCGTACGAACTCAAGTGTCAGGGCAAAAAAGCAATTCGTACGAATTCAGGCGGCAGTTTGCAAATTTTGTAATATCTTTGCCGGCCGTTAGTGGCCGGGACGGTGTGGAATCGCCGGAGCGGCAATGTAGTATTTTTATAATCAATGTGTTAAAGCCTATGAAATACGAGAGAGTATTTCGTCCCAAGTTTTTTCATCTGTTCCAGAAGGGACGTTACGACAAAAACAGATTCATTTCAGATCTCATCGCTGGAGTCATAGTCGGCATCATCGCCCTGCCTCTTGCAATAGCATTCGGCATTGCCAGCGGAGTTACGCCGCAGCAGGGGCTGATTACGGCAATCGTAGCCGGATTCATCGTTTCCATATTCGGAGGTTCACGCTTCCTCATCGGAGGCCCGACCGGGGCGTTCATCGTCATCATCTCCGGCATAATAGCCCAGTACGGGATGGCAGGGCTGACCCTGGCGACAATGATGGCAGGCGTAATATTGGTAGTTATGGGATTGTGCAGGCTTGGCACCATATTCCATTTCATACCGTATCCGATTATTGTCGGGTTTACCAGCGGTATCGCCCTCACCATATTCTCCACCCAGATGAAGGATTTTTTCGGTCTTACGGATGTGGCGGTGCCGGCAGGATTCATACCTGAATGGATATGCTATTTCCAGAACATCTCAAATATCAACTGGGTCGAAACGGCTTTGAGTTTCGGCTGCCTTGCAGTCATAATACTCTGGAACAAGTTCGGTTACAAGAAACTTCCAGGCTCGCTCATAGCACTTGTCGCAGGCACTGCAGCCTCAATCCTGCTGAGCCGTTTCTGCGGAATAGAATTCGCCACCATAGGCAGCAAATTCCCGGAACTTGCCAACGGACTTCCCCTGCCCAAGCCTCAGATGCCTGCGTTGAGTTTCGATGACATGCGTGCGCTTGTGTCGCCGGCATTCACAATCGCCATACTCTGCGCCATCGAATCCCTTATGGCGGCAATGGTCGCAGACGGCGTGACAGGCAAGCAGCACGACTCCAACACCGAACTCATAGGCCAGGGCATAGCTAATTTCGTCACTCCCCTTTTCGGAGGAATACCTGCCACAGGTGCGCTCGCAAGGACAATGGCAAGCATCAATAACGGAGCCAGGACCTCGGTTGCAGGAATCATCCATGCGGTCGTGCTTTTGGTTATCTACCTTTTCCTGATGCCATACGCGGTGTATGTACCCTTGGCGTCATTGGCGGCGATACTGGTAATTGTCGCCTACAACATGAGCGAATGGAGGACCTTCCGTTATCTGCTCAAAGGCGAGAAGTCGGATGTGGCGGTGCTGCTGATTACTTTCTTCCTGACTGTGATTGTGGACCTTACTGTGGCGATTGAAGTCGGGGTGCTGCTGGCTGTCGTGCTTTTCGTAAGGCGTATGATGCAGACTTCCAGCATCGAGGTGCTAGACCAGGCAAAACTCGCCGCAACCGAAGACGACGAGACAGCCTGCCTCGAGGATACGGAATATCTGGATATCCACAAAGGAGTGGAAGTATATGAAATCAACGGACCTTATTTCTTCGGGCTGGCAGCCACTTCCGAGGAATTCGAGAACAGGAAAAGCAAAGACACCTGCGTCCGTATAATCAGGATGAGGAAAGTGCCTTTCATCGATTCGACAGGCGTGAAGAACCTGAGAAACCTCTGCGACATGGCACGCAAAAGAGGCGTACAGGTGATTCTGTCAGGTGTTCAGCCAAGAGTCATGCATACGCTTGAAAAATTCGGGGTGGACAAGGAAGTCGGGAAAGAATATATTTTCGACCATATAATACCGGCCCTCGCCGAAGCCAACGGAATTGCCGACAAAAAGGAGCTGAATAAGAAACTGTTTTGAAATATTTACTCTCGTTCTTTATGGTCCTTTTTGGCCATTTTCTTCTGCTTCATCGGTTACATAGCTACGGCTATGCGCCCTCTTCAGCAATTGAAACTGTCTCGAAAATTACTGCATAAATAACTTCGGCAAACATTTCAAAACAGTTTCTAAACGTCTGTCATATCGAGCATAGCCAAGAGACCAAGACAAACAGTCCAGTGGACTTTTGTCCTCTTGGCCCGAAGGGCGTAGTCGAGATATCTGTTAAGTTTCAATGCTTTAAGAAGATCTCTCCACTCGCAAAGCCCGGTCGAGATGACAATGTTATGACTTTTTAGAATTCGGCCCCAGATACGGACACCGTGACCTGACAGCAGACACCAGGGCCTGAGTCAGCAGACAGAAAGTCAGGGCCTGAATTTGCAGACGGAAGTCCGACGGCAGGCTCGGGGCAGAAAAGTCAGAGGCTCGGGACAGAAGAATCAGAGAAATATAAGCCCGGAAGGGGATGTGCGGGGGAGCGGTCTCAACGAGACTGCTCCTTTTTTTATTGTGCCCCGCCCGCAAAGTTCCTCTAAAGCGGCCAGCACGGCCTCGTAAGCCAGTCTCGGAGTGTTGTTGTTCTCGCTCAGGTGGCAGAGGAAAAGATTACGCAAGCCTGCATGGCAGAAATTTCTGACAGCCGCGGCACATTCGTCATTGGAAAGATGCCCGTTGCCGTTCATAATCCTGCGTTTCAATTCTGCCGTATAGCGGCCTCTGACAAGCATGTCCACGTCATAATTGGACTCGAAAACCACCGTTTCCGCTTCGGATGCGAAAGCCAGGGCCTCGTCTACCACCCTTCCGGCATCAGTCATT
>CABQAB010000007.1 GCA_902461985.1 uncultured Bacteroidales bacterium
CTTCCGGTCCCGCCCGTGATCATCAATGTCTTTCCTGAAAATATGCTCATCGCTTGTTCGTGTTTTAGGATTTTCCTGTTTTATCGTTTGTCGTTTTATCGCTCTGTCGTTTTATCGTTGTGTCGCTCTTCTTTCGCCGCCCATGACCTCTTGCCTTTGCCTCCGCTCCGCCTATAATTTCATGGGCATTTCAGAATGATGCTATGTTTTCAGTCCTACCGAACTGATGCCCCCACGTTGTGCGGCACGTTCCCCGGCGGAATGTGCGGCGGGACGGAACACATTTTGCAAGGCGGCGGAGATGGGATTGCGTGCGCCGGTTGTGCGGGCTTGTACCTTGGTTGTGCGGGCGGAGGAGAGAAATGGAAACTTGTTTTATTTGAAATCTGACGGGAGGAATTTGTATGAAGACCGGACTTGTTCTTGAAGGCGGAGGAATGAGGGGACTCTATACGGCAGGAGTTCTGGATGCGTTAATGGAGACTGATTTTCATGCCGATGTGGTTTGCGGAACATCTGCCGGAGCGGCGTTCGGAATCAACCTGCTCTCACGGCAGCCGGGGAGGGTGTTGCGTTACAATGCGGAATATATGGGCGACAAGAGATATGTGAGTCTCCGCTCATGGCTGACTACCGGCAATATGGTGAACACGGAATTCGCCTACGACATGATTCCCAATGAATTGGATCCTTTCGACTATGAGACTTACAGAAATTCCGGTACGGCAATGTTCGCCACCCTTACCGACACGCGCACCGGCCGTCCCGAATATGTCAGGATCTATGACTGCAATGACCAGATGGATGCGATAAGAGCATCGGCATCGCTGCCGTTCCTTTCCCGCAAGGTCCGGTTCCGCGGAAAGTCATATCTGGACGGAGGTATCTCGGACAATATTCCGCTTGGCAAGTGCAGGGAGGAGGGCTGTGACAGGATTATCGTTGTCCTTACGCATCCGGACGGATATGTGAAACATGAAAATCTCTATTGGATCAGCCTTCTTTTCTATCCTTTCTCCCGCGGTCTGCACCGGGCCTTTGCCACGAGAGATGAAAGATATGCCGCGCGGCTTCGGGAAATCGCGGCGGCGGAAGCTTCCGGTGAGATATTCGTGCTCCGTCCTTCTGCGAGGGTAGACGTGTCCCGTCTTGAAAAGGATGTTTCCCGCCTTCGTGAACTTCATGCCCTTGGTCTGTCTGATGCACGTGCGGCCATTCCTGCCATGCGGCGCTATCTTGAAAGATGAGGCCTGCGGCAGACGGACAGGCGGAACATGTGCTCAGAGGAATGATGGCGGGATGTCCCGATTTTTTATTAACTTCGCGGCGCGTATCGTTGAACGGCATCCGCTCAGATGGAATGGGTATAAACTCATGGAATGTGTATATGTAACGATGCTGTTATATAAACGTAATCCGCATTACAGACATTCGTATGCTGCCCGAAGAAATACTTTTTTATTTTCTTGCCTGCTCCGTCAATGGATGGGAGGTGGAGGAGTCCGCCGTGTCCGGCATTGATGCCGGAGAATGGAGGGTGATCTATGAACTGGCGAAAGCCCAGGGTGTGGTGGCGGTGGTTTTTGACAGCCTTCAGCATCTTCCAAAGGACTTGCTGCCGCCCAAGTCGCTGCTGCTGAACTGGATAGGGACTACCGTGGCGATAGAGAACGGGCAGAAAAAACGGATGGAACTGTCTGATGCATTTGCGGGGAATATGGCTGAGGCCGGTTTGGGAACCATCGTGCTGAAAGGCCCGGCCGTGAGCCGCTATTATCCCGAACCTTTCCATCGCGAGTTCGGAGACCTGGACTGTCTGCTGTTCAGATCTGTTGGACCCGGTGCCGGAAATATTCGGGAAGGATGCTACGAGTCCGGCAATGTCGCTGCTGAACAGTCCGGGGCAAAAGTGAAGAGGGACCATTACAAACATTCCCATATAAAATATAGGGGTCTTGAAATCGAGAATCATCAGTTTGCGCTGGCTGTGCGCGGCCATTCGGACAAAAAGGCTTTGGAAAGGCATCTGCGTTCAGTCATTGAAAACGGAAAACTCACACGGATAGGGGAGAGCAGGCTTTATTGCCCGCCCGCTGATTTCAACGCCTTGTTTCTGACAGCCCATGCGCAGAGCCATTTCCTGTTTGAGACCATAAAGCTCCGACATCTTTTGGACTGGGCATTGTTCCTCAAAGCGGAGTCCGGGAATATAGACTGGGAGGAATTTTGGAAGTGGTGCAGGGTCATCCACGCCGACCGCCTCGCATGCTGTTTCAACCATATAGCAGTCACCCGTTTCGGTCTCGAACCTGAAGATGTGCCAGTCATCCCGTTTGACGGAATGGAAACTCTGGCCCGGCGGATATTGGAAGATATTTTTGAAAGCGACACCATCAATAACAGGGGGTATGGCCCGTTCCGGACCCGCATGGCATTGCTTTGCCGGTTCTGCACTTCATCGTGGAAATACACCAGCCTCTGCAGAATGAGCGCCATCGGAGAGTTTCTGAAAACCGCTTGGGGGTTCGTGGCTGACCGCAACCCACGGATCTGACAGTATTTGTCGTTGTCCCGGCCGCGTTGTCCCGGCCGCGCTTTCCTGGTTTGCGGTCTGCCGGTCTGTCTGTCCGGGGACTCTGACATATCTTTGCCGGGTATATTTGTTTTGGCGTCCGGAAATGCTTACATTTGTCTCAGTGAGTCTATAGATGAGGCTCGGCATAACCAGATATACCATTAGATATGACACCAAAACTCCTTTCTGCGATTACGGCATTCTGCTGTAGCCTGACAGTATTCGCGCAAGTGCATGTATCTACGTACAAAACCTCTCTTGTCCTTGACGCCGTTCCCGGGCAGAGACTGAACATCCTCTATTACGGTGACCGGCTTTCGGATGCAGACATCGCCGGACTGCAAGTGGCCGGGGCATATAATATGGATGCCTATCCTGCGTATGGGATGAAAGGGGATGCCGAGACTGCTTTGGCTGTGACCCATGCAGACGGCAATATGACTACCGTCCTGGTGGTGGATGGTGTGGACAGGACGGCTGATGGAGGTGCCACGACCACTGAAATCCGTTTGCGAGACACTGTATATCCTTTTTACGTGAGCATCTTTTACAGAACGTATGACGATGCTGAAATCATAGAAACCTGGACTGAAATAGAGAACAGGGAGAAAAAGCCTGTACTGCTGACAGAGTTCTGTTCCGGCTTCCTTCCCATACGTACGGGCAATGTGTGGATAAGCCATCTTTACGGTATGTGGGCGAATGAGGCGAGGTTGGTTGAAGAGCCTCTGAATCAGGGCATGATGACAATCAAGAACAAGGATGGAGTGCGCAATTCCCAGACATCCCATGCGGAAGTCATGTTCTCTCTCGACGGAAAACCGGATGAGCGTCATGGCAGGGTGATAGGTGCGGCATTGTGCTACGGAGGCAATTTCGAACTCAAAGTGGACACTGACTATGCGCCTTATCATCTTTTCTTCGCCGGTATCAATCCGGACAATTCAGCTTACAGACTTGCACCAAAGGAGGTTTTCGAGACCCCGGTGCTCGCCTTGACTTATTCGGACGAAGGAATTGGAGGGGCAAGCCGCAATTTCCACTCGTGGGCCAGGAAACACAGGCTTACACACGGGGACAAGGCCCGAAAGATTCTCCTGAACAGCTGGGAGGGGGTATATTTCGACATCAACGAGGCCGGCATGGACCAGATGATGGGTGACATAGCCTCTATGGGTGGCGAACTCTTCGTGATGGATGACGGCTGGTTCGGCGTGAAATATCCCCGCAAGGACGACCGCTCCTCACTGGGAGACTGGGATGAGGACAGGGGAAAACTGCCTCACGGTGTGCCCGGACTTGTTAAAATGGCGGAAAAACACGGTATATGCTTCGGTATATGGATCGAGCCGGAGATGACAAACACTACGAGCGAACTTTACGAGAAACATCCTGACTGGATTGTCAAAGCCCCAAAGAGGGATGCGGTGACCGGGCGTGGCGGCACGCAGCTGGTGCTTGACCTCTCGAATCCAGAGGTCCAGGATTTCGTGGTTTCCGTGGTGGACGGGATTATGACAGAGAATCCAGAAATAGATTATATAAAGTGGGATGCGAACATGAGTGTCCTCAACCATGGTTCGCAGTACCTTACGGCTGACAACCAGAGCCATCTGCTGATAGAGTACCATCGTGGTCTCGCTTCTGTCTGCGACCGCATCCGGGCCAGGTATCCGGATCTTACCATCCAGGCATGTGCCAGCGGCGGAGGACGTGCCAATTACGGCATCCTGCCGTGGTTTGATGAATTCTGGACCAGCGACAATACGGATGCCCTGCAGAGAGTCTATATGCAGTGGGGTACGTCCTATTTCTTCCCCGCAATCGCCATGGCCTCCCATATCAGTGCCGCACCCAATCATCAGACCGGCAGAATCCTTCCTTTGAAATACAGGATAGACGTTGCCATGAGCGGCAGGCTCGGAATGGAAATCCAGCCGAAGGACATGACCCCGGAGGAAATGGCACTTTGCAGCCAGGCCATCGCTGACTATAAGGGAATCCGTGACATTGTCCAGTTCGGAGACCTCTACAGGCTGGTCTCACCTTATGACAAACATGGGGTGGCATCGCTGATGTACTGCACTCCGGAAAAGGACGAGTCTGTGTTCTACTGGTGGAAACTCGAACATTTCTGGGGCCAGCATCTGCCCCGAGTGACCATGGCCGGACTTGATCCGGACAAGAACTACAGAATCACCGAGCTGCACAGAACCGGAGAGGAACTTCCGTTTGAATCGGCAGTGTTCAGCGGACGGTTTCTGATGGAAACCGGACTTGAAATCCCGTCCGGAGGTCAATGGTCGAGCCATGTGCTGGTTCTCAGGGCGGAGTAGCGGAGTAGCGGAGTGGGGCAATGCGCAATCCTCTTGAGAGGGGTTAGAAAAATCTGCTGCGACAAAGTCTTGTGATTCAATGAGTTTTTTATCCTCCCGGCACTCGCGGCGGATAAAAAACTCATTATTCTTTTTGTTTCCTTAAAATAATGTTACATTTGCAGCCGCAAAACAAATGCATGCAGTTGTTTTGCGTCAACGATAGCGGCATTCAGGCAGCCACATCGTATGTTTAATTAAAATCAGTTTTTATGAGAAATGAGAAGACTCATAGTTTTAATTATCGCCGCTGCACTATGTGGGTTGGCTGCCTCCGCTCAAGAGGTTAGCTCCGACAAGGCAAGCGTAGAGGTCAACGCGACAGCCCGCTTTGACGTGAACCCTTATTTCCCTCTCATGGGAGGCGGGGAGCATGATTTCGGTTTCGGCAACACTTCTGTCTACACGTTCGTGGACGGAGAATTCGGGTCCGGCTGGTACTATTCCATATCCAACCACTGGCTTGGCGTGGACTGGAGCAGGTCCTGTCCGGAAGACAAGTTGTCTCCTCTCTATTCCAACTCTCTCCATTCTGACGAATGTACATGGCTCGACTGGGCTACGATAGGCTATTCCCTTGAGACGGAAAATGCCGGAGTGTGGAACTTTTCGCTCGGCAAAGATGTCATTGCATTGGGACTCAACGAGTTCGAGGACAATGACGTGGACTGCCACTTCGACCTTTCATCGAAATACTGGAACGAGACAAATGTCTACCAGTGGGGTGCATCCGTGGAATGGGAAGCCCCGAACGAGGCATCGGCACTTCAGCTGCAGATGTCATCGTCCCCGTATTCGGTATATCCGTACCAGGACGCCAAAATGGCGTTCGCCCTCAAATGGACCGAGGAACGGGATTTCTGGAAAGGTATGGTGTCGCTCAACACAATGGGAGACTATGAAGAGGGAACCGAAGCCCCGCTGTGGTGGAAATGCCTGTCCATAGGCGAGCAGTTCTCGTTCAACGGAGTTACGATCGCCCTTGACGGAATGTTAAGGACAACAGAATGGAACAATCCTCTGAGCCAGTCCCTCTTTACGGCTAAAATCCAGTATGACGCGGAGAATTCCCAGGTCAGCGTGTTTGCAAAGGCTGGTATGGATCATTTCGGCTATGTCCCCAAGGTAACCAAAGGCTACACTCTCGGTTTCGCCGGCATAGGACTCTACTGGTATCCGGTCCGTGATTCTCAGGATCTGAGACTTCATGCGGTGTGCGCGACTTCCAATCATTTCGGAATCAGTGACGAATTTGACGGAGTCATGACATTTGACGAACTTTCTTTGAATATCGGTATCACCTATAATCTTGCCCTTCACCGTTTCTGGAACAAGTAATCGTCAGGGGCAAAAATAGCATCAGGAATGGCAAATACAATAATAGATATAGAGCACATCAGCAAATCATTTGACGGTGTGCCGGTGCTTAAAGACATAAACCTTAAAATCAGGGAAGGCGAGTTCGTTACGCTTTTGGGACCCTCCGGCTGCGGAAAAACCACTTTGCTGAGGATTCTGGCAGGTTTTGCGAAGCCTGACTCAGGGCAGGTGGTTATGGACGGAAAGGATATTACAGATATGCCTCCATATCGCCGGGCACTGAACACGGTTTTCCAGAAATACGCGCTTTTCCCGCATCTGGATGTCTACGACAATATTGCTTTCGGCCTGAAACTGCAGAAGACTCCGGCCGAAGAAATAGACAAGAGAGTGCGGAAGGCACTGAAAATGGTGACAATGACAGATTATGAGGAGAGGGACGTGGACTCGCTTTCCGGCGGCCAGCAGCAGAGGGTTGCCATTGCCCGTGCCATCGTGAACCAGCCTAAAGTGCTGCTTTTAGACGAGCCTCTGGCTGCCCTGGACCTGAAGATGCGCAAGGATATGCAGATGGAACTCAAGGAGATGCACCGTGAACTCGGCATCACCTTCATCTATGTCACCCACGACCAGGAAGAGGCTCTGACCCTTTCCGACACCATCGTCGTGATGAATGAAGGCAATATCCAGCAGATAGGCACTCCGGAAGACATCTACAACGAGCCTGCAAACTCATTTGTGGCCGATTTCATAGGAGAGAGCAACATTCTCAACGGTATCATCCCTTGCGACAACAAAGTACAGTTCATCTACCACGATTTCGACTGCGTGGACAAGGGTTTCGCGCCTTCGGAGCATGTGGATGTGGTCATACGCCCTGAGGACATATACATCTTTTCCAGCAACCTCGACAAGGCCCAGTTCACGGGAACGGTCCAGTCATGCATATTCAAGGGCGTGCACAATGAGATGACAGTGCTGACGAAAGAGGGCTATGAGATTATGGTCCAGGACTATAATGCCTATGCTCCGGGTACTGAAGTGGGGATGCTCATCCGTCCTGACGACATTCACGTAATGCACAAGGAATGTCTGAGGAACAGTTTCGAGGCGGAATATATATCCGACTGCAAGCTGTCGTTCCTCGGTGCCGAGTGGGAGATTGCAAAAGATGCGGCAGAAGGGCTTTCGCATGGGGACAGACTGATTGCTGAAGTGGAATTCGCCGGGGTGGACCTTATGGACGAGCAGGCGGACGGAACTGTAAGCGGACATATCTCCTTCATCCTCTACAAGGGCAACCACTATTTCATTACGGTCAAGACCGATGACGGCGACAAGATTTTCGTGCAGACAGACGACGTGTGGGACAAGAGCGACCTCGTCGGTGTCAGAATCAGGCCAGAGAACATTAAGATAGTCAGGAAATGATGAGGACATTCAAAAGGTCATACTGGTCGGTGCCTTATCTGATCTTTATGCTGATGTTCGTGGTGATGCCTCTGGTCATGATAGCCATTTACGCATTCACAGATGCATCGGGCGCATTTACGCTGGCAAATTTCAAGCGTTTCTTTACCACACCGGAAGATTTGCATACTTTTGCATATTCCATTGAAATAGCGATGATTACCACTGTGCTGTGTCTGCTTTTGGGCTATCCTGCAGCATGGATTCTGAGCAATTCCAAGTTGAACCGCTCCAAGGTTACGGTAATGCTTTTCATACTTCCGATGTGGATAAATATGTTGATCCGTACCCTTGCTACGGTGGCATTGTTCGATTTCCTGCGTCTTCCTTTAGGCGAGGGGGCGCTGGTTTTCGGTATGGTCTACAACTTCCTGCCTTTCATGATTTATCCTATTTACAATACTCTCGACAAGATGGATAAATCCTATATGGAGGCAGCTCAGGACCTGGGTGCCAGTCCGGCGAAAGTATTTACGAAAGTCACCGTACCGCTGTCCGTCCACGGCGTGCTCAGCGGGGTTATGATGGTGTTCATGCCCACCATTTCCACCTTTGCCATTTCGGAACTGCTGACACTGAACAAGGTGAAGCTTCTGGGAACCACAATACAGGAGAATATAAACAACGGAATGTGGAACTATGGCTCCACCATAGCTCTGATTATGCTGCTTATAATCGGCTTGACCACTCTCTTCACAGACAGTGAGGACAAGCGTGAAAATGAAGCTGGAGGACTTCTGTGATGAAAAAGTTTTTTGCACAATCCTATATCTGGCTGCTGCTCGTCATTCTGTATGCGCCTATCATCATAATTGCCGTCTATTCGTTTACGGAAGCCAAGGTGCTCGGGAACTGGACCGGTTTTTCCTTCAACCTCTACCGTAACGTATTCAGCGGAGGTCTGAACAGTTCGCTCATACGGGCCATCTACAACACCTTGTCCATCGGAGTCATTTCGGCAACGCTGTCTACGCTTCTCGGTACGGTCTCGGCGATAGGAATCCACAATCTTCGCGGACGCAAGCGCAAGGTGATGAATTTCCTGAATGATATCCCTATGCTGAATCCGGACATTATAACCGGTATTTCGCTTTTCGTGCTGTTCATCGCACTGGGTGTCACCCAGGGCTATACGACAGTGCTTCTCGCACATGTTTCCTTCTGCACGCCTTATGTGATTCTGAGCATAATGCCTAAACTCAGGCAGCTGCCGGCCAACACATACGAGGCCGCCCTTGATCTCGGCGCGTCCCCGTCACAGGCAATGCGCAAAGTGATTGTTCCTCAGATACGTCCGGGTATCATTTCCGGATTCATTCTGGCTTTCACCCTGTCGATTGACGATTTCGCGGTCACACTGTTTACCAAAGGAAACGGCGGACTGGAAACGCTCTCGACCTACATTTATGCCGATGCCCGCAAGGGTGGTCTCACTCCTGAGATACGTCCGATTATGACTTTGATTTTCATGACGGTACTGGTGCTGTTGCTTATAATTAATTTCCGATCCATAAAATCAACAAAGAAATGAAAAAACTTCTTTCCCTCGTAGCGGGATTCTTTTTCGCGGCGGCTGCCGTATGTTCGGCCGCTGACAGAGAACACACTCTGAAAATCTACAACTGGGCTGACTACATCGATGAAGACCTCCTTGAGGAGTTCAAGGGCTGGTACAAGGAACAGACCGGTGAAGAAGTCGAGATTATCTACCAGCTTTTCGACGTGAATGAAATCATGCTGTCCAAGATTGAACTCGGACACGAAGATTTCGATGTCGTGTGCCCGTCGGAATATATTATCGAGAGGATGCTCCGCCAGGACCTGCTGCTTCCTATTGACAGGGATTTCGGAGATACGCCTGACTACACTGCCAATGTCGCCCCTTATATAATTGACAAGTTCTCTGAAATCGAGGGCTCAGGCAAGAATGCGAATGACTATTCCGTGGGCTATATGTGGGGTACTGCCGGTCTCCTCTACAACCCGAAATATGTCACCCGTGAAGAGGCCTGCAGCTGGGAGACTCTCAAAGATCCCAAGTTCAAGGGCAAAATCTTCATCAAGGATGCATTCCGTGATGTATATACTTCGCTTATCATCGCTCTCCATAAAGACGAAATCGATGCGGGTGAGCTGGATATAAAGAAAATTACCTTCAATTCTTCCGATGAATATATAGCTGAGGTTGAATCTTTCCTTAATGAGGTGAAGGACAACGTACTCGGTTGGGAGGCCGATTTCGGCAAGGAAGAGATGACCAAGGAGAAGGCGTGGATCAACCTTTCATGGAGCGGGGATGCTCAGTGGGCCAAGGACGAGGCCGCTCTGGTCGGTGTGGATCTCGACTATGCAGTGCCCCGTGAGGGAAGTATAGTCTGGTTCGACGGCTGGGTGATACCTAAATATGCCAGGAACGTGAAGGCTGCCCGCTATTTCATCAACTTCCTCTGTATGCCTGAAAATGCCATCCGCAATATGGACGCAATAGGTTATGTGAGTGCAGTAGGCGGTCCTGAAATTCTCGAAGCCATGTCCGATGGCGAGTCTTTCGAACCTCTCGATGCTTCATATTTCTTCGGTGATGACGCGGTAGCGGTCAGTCTGAATCCGATTATGTATCCGGATGCGTCAGTCATTGCACGCTGCGGCATGATGCACGACAGCGGCGACCGCACCGAGGAACTTCTGAAGATGTGGTCACGCGTCAAAGGCGACAACGCCGGCTACCTCACCTACATCTGCATCGGTGTCGCGCTGGTCGCACTCATCGTCCTCCTGATTCTGAACTCGCGCAAGAAATCCGGAAAGAAGCACGCCCGCAGATAACCGTAGCGTTTGCGAGTTAGTTCGTTTTACTTCTTTGCCGGACGGAAAACCTTTTCCGTCCGCATTTTCCCTATAGGGCTGTCCGTCGGGGCTGGGGGTAAGCAGGGAAACCATCGTGGCGATGTGCAGCGGACCGCCTGGGAAAAGAAAACCGAAGGAGGAGTAATTATATGATGGAAAGCCGTATCGAGGAAGAGAAGAAGGTAGTAGAACAGATGATTCATTTATACTGCCAAAAGAAAGAAGGTAATGCGCGTCTATGTCAGGTTTGCCGCGAGTTGTTGACATATGCAAAGGAAAGACTTGACCATTGTAAATTCGGAAGCAACAAGCCTACTTGTAAAAAGTGCCCTGTACATTGTTATCGCCCTGATATGAGAATGCGGATAAAATCTGTTATGCGATGGTCTGGTCCGAGAATGCTTTTTTATCATCCTGTCTCAGCCGTCAAACATCTGTTGAGAGAATTGTAATCACAATCACTCGGGTGGACTATAAACGGAAAAAAGTTTGACAGCAGTCGTGGTGGAACACCAATAGCGTTCCGTTTGAACGAACTGATAGAGGGCTGGATTATCGCAATGCAACAGATGTGTATCGGGGACAAATGGGAGATTTACATCCCTGCCGAAATGGGATATGGCAAGTTCTCGCAACCCGGCATACCCGGTGGCTCAACACTCATCTTCGAGATAGAACTTTTCGGAATTGACTAATCAAGGGCGTCAGCCCTTGAGTCCGCATCGGCGGACGCGCCGAAGCGACGAAATGAAATGTAGGAGCGTAGACGCCGGACGGAAAAACTTTTCCGTCCGCATTCTCCCTATAGGGAGATGTCGGCAGAGCCGACAGAGGGTTAGCACCCTCAGTCCCTTCGCCAGCACAAAAAAAAGTCGCCAAAATAAAAGAAAAAGAGTTGCTAACTCTATGATTTACATATCGTTAACAACTCTTTCGAGTGCGGGCGAAGGGACTCGAACCCATACGCCTCACGGCACCAGATCCTAAGTCTGGCTTGGCTACCAATTACAACACGCCCGCCGATGTTCAGGACTGCGAAGTTAGCAATAATTTTTTATTCCGCAACCTCCGGTTTTTCAAAACGACTCAAAATGACTCCCAATGACTCAAAGCGGCATCTCAACTTCTGCCAAAGTCTCCATTATAATCTCACTGACCGATTTTGAAGGCTGGTCTTCAGCAATTCCGGCGGCATCCATATCCCCGTCAGCACCTTCTTCAGCACGATTAGTCTGTGCACTCCTCTCCTCTATCCCTTTCATCTCCTTCTCGCCCAGTTCTTTCGTCTCCATGTCCACGGCAGCGACATAGCCGATTTCCTCCTTTTTCCTCTCGATGGCCTCGCCTCCGCTGACAGCTGTTCCCGCAAGGCTGCGCTCGAAAATGTTGCGTATGCTGTTGGACAGATTCAGTTTTTCCTGATTGATTGTAGCGGTGAATGCGGGCACACTGCGGGCATTCCTGTATTTCGCTTTTCCTATCTTGAATTTCAGGTGGTCGAAATCCTGACCGTACAGGTCCACTCCGAATTTGAAAATCAGCGGAGACTTGATGACAGAAATACTGTATCTGAATGACATGTCCATATTTTGTATTCCGCTCATGGCAAGTCTGTAACGGTCTATATCCAAAATGAAAGGAAATACCTCAAGCTGGCTGTCCGCAATCTGTCCCTCGACTGTCATCTTGTCGATTTTCATGTCCTTCCTGTTTTTGAAGCGCAGCAGTCTGGTGATTTTCTGCAGATCCTCGTCCTGGGCCAAAGTCAGGTTCTTTCCGCCTATGCGCATGATGCCCTTGACCGAAGGCATGACAATGCTCATGGTAGTGTCAATGGATGCGGTGCCGGCGATTTCGCAGTCCAGAAGCCCGTCGAACGAACTCAGCATGGGAACCACCTCCTTGATTTGAGGAATCATGTCGAAAACCTCGCCCGCAGTTACGTCCACAAGGCTGAAGTTGAATCCAGCTCCAATGTTCTTCTTGTCCGGAGTAGTATAATACCCTTCGAAAAACATGTTGCCCATGTTTGCGGAAGCCATGGTGTTGTAAATCTGCAGGCATCTGTTCTTCATTTTGAGATTGCAGCTGAGCCAGTCTATGGTCATGCTGGAGTATTCTATGTCGTAGCTTTCAACGGCGATGTCCGCCTCGACATTGGACGGAATGACTATCAGGGGGTCCGATGCTTCTGCCGCCGCTGACTGGCCCGCCTCCATTAGCGCGGCCTCGAACTCGTCGTCCCCCAGCCCCTCATGGGCAGCCTTATCCTCCGCCAGTTTCTGTCCGGCCGCCCAGGCCGCGAGCAATTCGTTGCAGTCCAGTTTCTCGGCAACCAATTTCGCATCTATCTTTATGCGTCCTCTTCCGAGCAAGGCCCTTCTCAATCCGCTGATATGTCCTGTGAAATCAAGAGCGGAACCGCCCGAATTCAATTTGAAACTGTTCAGGTCTATTCTGTCGTTATTGAAAGAAGCATCAATCCCGTTCACGGTATTTTCCAAAGGCAGGAGCGGAGTGACGAGCCTTACACGTTCCGCGCCTATCCTGCCGTTTACGCCCCACTCGGTAAAATACTTTCTCAAACTGCCGTCCAACCTGAAGTCAAGGTCTTTTTTTGCAAAATCCCTCTCACCCGGCAGGGCGTTTGCCGCCCTTCTGCTCCTCGCGTTTCTGAAAGCCACTTTCATCAGAGAGTCCCGCGGAATGTCCGGATAAACCAGTGCAAGGGAATCCAGCATCCTGTTGCGCCGGAGCTGCCTTTCCTTTGTTGTCATCCTTGCGCTGAGGTCTATGCCAAGATTTCGTGCGAACACGCGTCCGTCTCTGCTTTTGAGACGGACTGAACGGTTCTTGCTCATAAGTGAAAGTACCGGAATCTGTGAATCTCCGTTCAGATGCGTGATTCTGAAACTGTTTCTGCTCCGGCTCAGTCCTATGGATGTTGAGTCGCAGTCCCTCAGAGAAAGCCTTTTTGCCGAGAGCGTGCCTTTCATAGGATAGAAAGCCACGTCTCCGGCATTGTTGAGTATACCGGCATCGTTTTTCATCGCAAGCCTGAGTTCATTGCCACGCAGCGTCATGGCCGGGCCGTATTGAAGCAGCACTGTGTCAATGCCGGCACCGATGTCCAGAAGCCGTGATTTGTGCTTCTGCCCTGCATCCAGGGTGTCCCTGCGTGTTTCTAAATTCAGATTTATACCTTTCGTATACAGTTCGATGCTGTCCGACGGCATCCTTGCTACGAGAGAATCCGATTTGAAGAAACACTGCAGTTCAGTGTCCGGCAGTTTGTAGAGGTCTAATTGCGAGAGTCTTGCCCTGCCCTTTATTCCGCCCGAGAGATTGCCTTTTAACTCTATTCCGAGACTGTCGGGAAGGATTTTTCCTATGTTTCCGAGCTGTGCCTCAAGATGCAGGTCAGGTTTGAGAAGCATATCGTTTCCCGTTACGTCCTCCACTTTCAGGCTCCCGCCGAACTCCGCCAGTTCCGCAAGGGAGAAAAGCATCTGTCTCAAATCCACGTTGATTCTCTCCATGGCGTCGGTGGAAATGTCTCCGGCAAGGGCAATCTGCCCGTCAATTCCTGTCCCGTCGACTGAAATCCGTGATTGCGGAATCTCGAAAACGCCCATTACGTCAGGCAGTTTCCCGCTTTCGTAGACATAGCTGCCGTCCACTCTCATGTATGCATTGAAAACCGCATCCGTCTTTACCTGCAGCAGGTCTCTTGAAACCAGCTGAGCACCGTAGTTCTTTATTAGTCTTGAAAATTCCAGATTCTCGATGTCCAGGCCTATGTTCATTCTTAGGCTGTCAGCCATCGGAGTCGCCGTTCCTGAGAGTCTGAACGGAATCCATGCTATGTTGCCCTCAATCCCCTTGATGTCGAAAGATGTCAGACTGTCCCTGACAATGCCTGCCTCTCCTTCCATTCTGAC
This sequence comes from uncultured Bacteroidales bacterium, assembly GCA_902461985.1. GTDB lineage: Bacteria > Bacteroidota > Bacteroidia > Bacteroidales > UBA932 > Cryptobacteroides. Next base: position 14,529 of record CABQAB010000007.1, read on the forward strand.
GGGTATTGCAAGCCTGCCGAATCCGTCCGTACCAGCAAAGGCTTTGGCAGCAAGTTCGATCTGCAGCGTGTTTCCGTTTCTGCCTGTGATTCTGAGCAGGTCAATCCCGGAAATCAGGGTGTCCGCACCTACCCTTCCGGATGCGAAGAGACTGTCTACTTTCAGTTCAATCTTCTTCTCCATAGCGGATTCCCTGTCCAGCCTGCCCGCAAAAGACGCCCGCTTCAGTCTTATGAATGCTCCCGTCCTGTCCGGAGAACTGGTATATACTATGGTGGGGGACTGGTCAAGGACAATGCGTCCAAGTTCTATCCGCGGCAGGGAAGTCCCGTTTTCATCTGAATCCGCCCCAAAGTCCTCTTCTGCTGCGGTGTCCTTCGTGTCTTCTTCATCCGATGAAGGGAAAATGTCCCAGTTGGAGCGTCCGTCAGCGTATGTGTTCGCGAAAATTCTCGGTCCGCAAAGGTTCAGTTCCGTTATTTTCAGCTTCCATGCAGCCAAGGCGAAAGGATTGATTTTCACCGAGAAATTATCGAAGACAGCCAAAGTGTCTTTATCCCCGCGTCCCATTTTCTGGAGCACTATGTCAGGGTCGATGCAGCCGTCGAATCTGTCGTGACCATAGGTGACCGCACAGTTGTCCATATTCAGGCGCACGTTCGGAAAACTCGAGAACATAGAGATTCCTATGCTCTCGAAAGACAGGTCCGCATCTATATATTCATTGGCGTATCTGTCCACTATACGGGTCAGCACCGCCGGGGACAGGGTGATCTGAACAATCGCGAGCAGGGCAATCCAGACGCCGGCTGTCCATGCCAGCACCTTCCCGGCAGTCTTCAACTTTCCTCTTCCGTTCTTTTTCATGAATCCGTTATATTGTTTTGTCTGTAACCTCACGCAAAATGACAAAGATAGTGAAAATGCTTCATAACATATTTGTTTTTTATTATCTTTGCGTTGCTTTGCATCCGCGAGGATAGGATGCGCCTCGGTAAAAATAAACTTCGTTTAGTTTTGCGCTCGGCTTTCACTATCTTTGCAGCGTGGGCGCATTGGCGCAGAATATCATGCACCGGCACGACTAAGCCGGCTTAAAAACGCAGAAACAATGGATGATGTCTTTATTTTTGATTCTCATGTCTCCGGCAAGAGTTTCATAGGGCGGGACCAGGACAGCCGCTCGCTTTTCAATCTGATTGCGGCTCACGAAAACGTGTGCATATACTCTGCCCCTAAGACGGGCAAGACGTCCCTGATCCGCAGTGCACTGACCAGTCTCGGCACATCAGGCAAAAGGATAGTCGTACCGGAAATGGACATGACCGGCATGAGGCGGAAAGAAGAGTTCCTGTGCGGATATGTTTCGGCAGTTCTGGCCAAGACAGTCTCCTCTCCCTCCGAATATGAAGCGGTCCTCAATGAATTTCTGCCGTCTTCCGCCTTTGTCTTTGACGAATATTCCTACGAATCTACAGGTCACGGACTTGTCTGCCCGTCCGAACTGACTGACGCCGACATCGATGCCGTCATCGAGTTTCCTTACAGCTTCGCTTTGTCCCGCTCCTGCGAAATGTGTTTCATAATCGACGAGTTCCAGAACATTCTTGAAATTCCGGAGGCTGTCGCGCTCCTGAAGAAAATGGAGTCCGCCTCCTCAAGGCTGCGTGAGGGATCCGGGTTCAGCCATATCTTCTGCGGCTCGGGCGTCAATGCCATGAAATGGATATTCGCGTACAAGAAATTCTTTTTCAGGGACATGGTGAATCTGCCGCTCAGTACGGTTTCGGAACAGGACGTGATTGCCCACATTGTCGGAGGATTCAGGCCTTCCGGCAAGGTGATCGAGAAGGAGCTCATACAGAGGCCGTATCTTCTCTTCCGGGGGAATATGTGGTACATCAACCAGATGGCGTTCTTCTGCGGGGCGAGGGCGATCGGGTATATCAACAACCGTATCATAACTGACGCCATAGAGTCGGTAATTGACCTCAACGTGCCGCGTTTCAAGATGATGGTGGATTCCCTGACAGTGTACCAGCTTTCTTTCCTCAAGGCTGTCATCCGCGGTGAAACCCGCTTCAGCACTTCGGAAGTGATAGAAAAGTATTCGCTCAATTCATCCGCTAACGTGAAAAGGGTCAAGGAGGCTCTGATGAAGAAAGAGATAATCACTTTCAACGAAAGGGACGAAGCCGAAATCATCGACCCTCTCTTCGAGTTCTGGTTCAGGAGAGACGTGCTCCGGGATGATATCTCCGTCGAGATGCCGGATTCGAGGTATTGATGCTGGTTGAGATGTTGACCGGGAGCAATTGCCTGCGTCGGAAGTGGAGAGAAGACGGGCAACCGTTCTGATAATGGAAGATCAAGAAAAAATTTTGAATACCGGAAATATTTCCTATCTTTGCACGCTCAAAAAGAAAAAGGGGGTGATATACAAATGATTATAGTACCGGTAAAAGAAGGCGAGAACATAGAGAAAGCGTTGAAAAAATTCAAGAGGAAATTCGAGAAGACTGGCGCAATCCGCGAGCTCCGCGCAAGAAAGGAATTCGTAAAGCCTTCAGTAAAAGCAAGAAAGGCAAAGATGAAGGCAATTTATGTGCAGCATCTTCAGCTTCAGGACGAGCAGTAAGTCCTAATATTTTTTTCAGGGTTGTCAAGCTCCGTGAAGAGGCGGTGTAAGTCCGTCCGCTTGCAGCTGAAACTCAGGATTCTTCCTAAAAGAAGAGAAAACGGAAGATTCCGCCAAAAGTTTATTGACATGTACGCAATCGTAGAAATTGCAGGCCAGCAGTTTAAAGTTGAGGCTGGTTCACAGATCTTCGTAAACCGTCTTGCAGCTGAGACTGGTGCAGCGGTAGAGTTCGAGACTGTGCTTCTCGTCGACAATGACGGTGACGTCAAAGTCGGTGCTCCTTACATCGAGGGAGCAAAAGTAAAGGCAACTGTCCTCGATGACAGCTGCAAAGGTGACAAAGTGCTTGTATTCAAGAAGAGACGCCGTAAAGGCTATCAGAAATGCAACGGTCACAGACAGTATCTTTCAAAAATCCAGATCGAAGAGATCGCTTAATCAAGAGGAGTTTAAATTATGGCACATAAAAAAGGCGTCGGTAGTTCAAAGAACGGACGTGAGTCAGAGAGCAAACGACTCGGTCTTAAGAAATTCGGTGATCAGGCTGTAAAGGCGGGCAACATTATCGTCCGTCAGAGAGGTACGGTTCACAATCCGGGTCTCAATGTAGGTATGGGTAGGGATCACACTCTTTACGCCCTCATTGACGGCAGGGTCAAGTTCTGCAAGAAGGCAGAAAACAAGTCATACGTCTCGGTCATTCCTTTCGAGAACTAATTCCGGAGGATGTAACGAGTTGATTGTTGAAGGATTGTCGCTCTCCGGGGTGGCAGTCCTTGTTTTGTATGATAATTCAAAAATATTCGTAATATGCTTACACTCAAATTACTTCGCGAGAAGCCTGAATACGTGATCGCGAAATTGGCTGTAAAAAATTTCGATGCGAAGGAACTCGTAGAGAAAATCAACAGTCTTGACGCCGACAGAAGGGCATATCAGACTGAACTGGACGCCTGCCTTGCCGAGCAGAAGAAATTCGCCGCCAGAATCGGAGGTCTTATGAAAGAGGGCAAAAGGGAAGAGGCAGATGCCGTAAAGGCTGAAGTTGCATCCCTCAAGGCCCGTTCGACCGAACTGGACGCCAATTGCCAGAAAACACAGGAAGAGATGACCTCTCTCCTCGTACTGCTTCCGAACCTGCCGTGTGACGCCGTTCCAGCAGGCAAGACTGCTGAGGACAACGTGGTGGTCAAGATGGGCAATGAAATCCCTGAACTCGGACCTGACGCCCTTCCTCACTGGGAACTGGCAAAGAAACTCGACATCATAGATTTCGATCTCGGAGTAAAGCTTACAGGTGCCGGGTTCCCTGTCTATAAAGGTAAGGGAGCACGCCTCCAGAGGGCTTTGATCAACTATTTCCTCGACATCAACACGAAGGCCGGCTATCTTGAAGTCGAGCCGCCGGTGATGGTGAACGAGGCCTCAGGCTTCGGTACAGGCCAGCTTCCTGACAAGGAGGGACAGATGTATCATGCGAATCTTGACAACTATTACCTGGTTCCTACAGCCGAGGTGCCTGTAACCAATATCTACCGTGACGTCATACTCGGAACCAACGATTTCCCTGTGAAGATGACGGCCTACACCCCTTGCTTCCGTCGTGAAGCGGGTTCCTACGGCAAGGACGTGCGCGGCCTTAACAGGCTTCACCAGTTCGACAAGGTCGAGATCGTGAGAATCGAGAAGCCTGAGAATTCCTATGCAGCCTTGGACGACATGATTGCCCATGTCGAGGGTATAGTGAACAGCCTCGGACTCCCTTACAGGATTCTCCGTCTCTGCGGAGGTGATATGAGCTTCACTTCAGCCATAACCTACGACTTCGAGGTGTATTCCGCTGCCCAGGGACGCTGGCTTGAGATTTCGTCAGTTTCCAACTTCGAGTCCTATCAGGCTAACCGTCTCAAGCTCCGCTACCGTACAGAGGACGGCAGGACAGAACTCGCACACACTCTGAACGGCAGTTCGCTCGCTCTTCCGAGAGTCGTTGCAGCTTTGCTTGAGAACAACCAGAAAGACGGTAAAATCATCATTCCGGAGGCACTGCGTCCATATACCGGTTTTGACGTAATTGACTGATTCCGCCCGTGCAGAACGACAGTAAAATCATAATGGGAATCGACCCCGGAACCAATCTGCTTGGCTTCGGGGCGATTTCTGTTTGTGGACGCAGCTTCGAGATGCTTGACTGCGGGGTCATAGACCTGCGCAAGGAAAAAGATCATTTCCGCAAATTAGCAGTCATTTCCGCGGAAGTGGCTCTGCTGTTTGACAGATTCAAGCCGGATGAACTGGCTATAGAGTCTGCTTTCTATGCCAAGGACGCTCAGGTGATTCAGAAACTCGGACGAGCCCAGGGCATAGTCATATCCGAGGCTATGCGAAGGTGTATCCCGGTTTACGAATATGCCCCGAGGAAGGCTAAAATAGCGGTTACGGGCAATGGCGCCGCATCCAAGGAACAGGTGGCATTGATGGTGCAGAGACAGTTGAAGATGGACTCCAGGCCTGTTCATCTGGACGCCACGGATGCCCTTGCCATAGCCCTCTGCCATTATTATGATGCCCTCAGTCCGCTCTCGTCCACATCGTCTTCAGGCGGCTGGAGCAGATTCATAGCCGATCATCCTGAACGGGTCAGATAATTTCAGATTTATTTTGGAAACTGTCTGAATCTTGCCATTTGCAGAAAAAGGTAGACAGTTTTTAATCCAATGCACTTTACGGTTGTCCAAGGATAACATGATTGTTTAAGTCCAAGATTGATTAGTAGTGATGAATTGCAAGAAGCTTTACTCTGTTTTATTGTCAGCGGTTTTATCTGTCGGGCTGCTCCATGCCCAGTCCGGCTTTACTGTCAAGGCTGTTTTCTCGGATGAGACCTCCGGAGATCCGGTATCTTTCGCCACAGTCTCGCTCACTGTCAGCGGGGCTAAGACCCCGGCCGCTTATGCCCTCACCGATTCGGAAGGAAAAGTTACTTTGACAAAGGTCAAGTCCGGTACATATATGCTGAAGGCAGAACTTATGGGCTACAAGTCTTTCGAGAAGACAGTCACGGTCAGCAAATCGATGGATCTGGGGAACTGCAAGATGGCGGCTGACATCCAGATGATTGAGGCTGCGCAGGTTACTGCTGCCGGAAACCCGATTATAGTCAAGAAAGACACGGTGGAATACAACGCTTCTTCGTTCAAGACTACAGACAACGACATGCTTGAAAACCTGCTGAAGAAACTCCCGGGAATCGAGGTTTCCAGCGACGGAACAGTCACGGCAAACGGAGAGACCATCACCAAGATCACAATTGACGGCAAGACTTTCTTCCTTGACGACCCTCAGCTTGCGACTAAGAACATACCTGCCAAAATCGTGGAGAAAGTGAAAGTCGTAGAGAAGAAATCCGACCAGGCGCAGTTTACGGGCATCGATGACGGCGAGGAGGAGACTGTGATAGACCTCTCTCTCAAGCCTGGCATGATGAAAGGCTGGTTCGGGAACGTCTCTGCAGGCGGCGGACATGACCTTCAGCAAGGCTGGGACGGAGACTGGCGCTGGCAGGGCGCGGCTATGGTGGGCCGTTTCACCGACAAGAGCCAGCTCAGCATAATCCTGAACGGCAACAATACCAACAACCGGGGTTTCAACGATATGGCAGGCTCAATGATGCGTTCCATGCGTGGAGGCGGTATGGGCGGCGGAAGAGGCGGCTGGGG